>JALXCG010000199.1 GCA_026991065.1 Gemmatimonadota bacterium
CACGGTGACCGGAGTGCGTTATATCGACGACCCGGCGCTGGCGCTGATCGAACTCACCAATGAGTCTTCGATGTTCTCGGGGCTGGTCTCGGGCGCCTTTGACGCCGGTTCGCCGAGCGCCCTTCCGGCCCCCTATCTGGCGCGTTATCAGGAGCAGTGGAATCGCTGGCTGCGGTCGCGCTACGCCAGCCAGCAAGCACTCGCGGCGGCGTGGGGAGCGCGCGGGTTGCTGGGCGATGAGGATCTCGCGGCGGGAACGGTGCGGGCGCCATCGAAGCGCGGTCTGCGGCGGATGAATGAGCAGCGTCTGGCAGCGTCGCTGCGCTTTCTGGTGGACCTTCAGGTTGCCGCCCATGAGCGACTGCGGGACCATCTGCGCAGGATCGGTGTGCAGGTGCCGATCACCGGCACTCAGCACTACGACATCGCGCCCGGGCTGCAAGCGCAGGCGCGCATGGATTATGTGGACACGCACGGTTACTGGAATTCGCCGCGCGGCCAGGGGCGGAATGCGCGCATCGTGCCCGGCGCCAGCATGGTCGCCAATCCCGGGCGGCACGAATCCGGGATGCGGCTGGGGTTGGCCTCGCCGATCCCGCGCTGGACGCTGAGCAAAGTGCAGGGAAAGCCGTTGACCGTAAGCGAGTGGAACCACTGCTGGCCGGATGCCCACTCCTATGAACTGATCCCGCTGGCAGCCGCCTACGCCGACTACCAGGACTGGGATGGAATGATGCACTTCGCCTATGCGCAGAGTGCCGAGATGCTGCTTGCCGGTGACAGTTTCTCCAACCCCTTCACCACCGCCTGCAGCGGAGTTGCGGCGGCGCTCATGCCGGTGGCGGCATTGATCTACGAGCGCGGCGACCTGCGCGCGGACCCCACGGCGTTGGTCCTGCACTACGATCCGGAACACCTCTACGACGGCGTCAAACAGCGGATCGGCAGTGAGTCACGCTACTGGTGGGGCAAGCAACTGCCCTGGGAAGCGGGCTTGGTGCGGCGCGTGGAGCGCAGTTTCAGCCCGGGCCGGGATCAGGGGAGTGGGGGCGATCTGGTGCGCGAAGGACCGCTGCAAACCACCACCGGCGAGATCACCTGGACGGTGGAGGAGGCCGGGCGGCGTGGTTGGGTGGCAATCGCCGCCGAGCGGGTGGCGGGCGTCGTGGGCGGGCTGAGCGGCGCCACGCGCCAGGCCGGCGTGCTGACCACGCGGGTCGATGTCGACGGCACGATCATGGCCATCAGCCTGGATGATCTTCCACTGACCCAATCGGCCCGCATCCTGGTGGCGGTTGCCGGCAGCGAACGCAACCATGGACAGGTCATGGAAGACGGGCGGATCGTGGAACTGGGTGGAGCGCCGGTGGAGATGCGGCGAATCAGCGGCGCGGTGCGGTTGCAGCGGGCGCCCACGGCTCCACGGCTGAAGGCGGAAGCGCTCGATCTGCGGGGGCAGCCGCTCGCCGCCATCACGCTCGGCCAGAGTGACGGCGGCGGCATCGAGTTGCCGCTGGGGCAAGCGCCGGTGGTGCACTACCTGCTCAGCAACGCCGGCGGCGGGTGAGATCGGGCGCACCGGGGCGCAGTTGGACGCAGGGTCAGCGGCGCCCCGGTGGCGGCGCACGCTGATCAGTCGATGTATCCGAGCGCCCGCATCTGGTCGGCGATGTCGCCCTCGATGCGGACTGCCTGCGCCTGCACCGCGATCGCCTCGGATTGCTCAACGATCTGCTGCATCTTGGCCTTGAAGGTGGTCAACGCAACCGGATCCCGCTCCGCGAGATTGTCCAGTTCAGCGGCGTCTTGCTCCAGATCGAAGAGAAACGCCCGCTCCTCCCGCCCGTGGGTGGCAACAATCAGTTTGCGCGTGCCTTCCGAGAAGGAGCGAGCGTAGTGCGCGCCCCAGAAGATCTCGGAGAAGATCGGACTGCGTGAGTCGGCGCCGGCCCCCTGAATGGTGGGCAAGAGAGAGGTGCCCTGGAAAGCCGGCGGTGGCGGCACGCCGATCAAGTCCAGCAAAGTTGGCGCCACGTCAATCATGCTGACCCGCTCCTTGATGCGCAACCCGGCCGGCAGATGACCTGGATAGGAGATCAGCAGCGGCACATGCGTGGTCTCCTCGTAGAGGGAGTGACCGTGCCCCCAGCCGTGGTGTTCATAGAACTCTTCGCCATGGTCTGAAGTAAACACCAGGAGCAGTTCGCGATCGGGACGCCGCTCCCGGATTCCCGCGACAAAGCGGCCGATCGCTGCATCCACGGCGTCGATCTCCGCGTCGTAGCGCGCCACCAGTCCCAGACGATGCTCCTCGTCAACCGCCGGTCCTTCGGTAAAGGGCAGGAACCCACCGACATAGTGCGGGAAATAGCTCTCGCTGGTGTGCCCGCCGAGTAGCTGCTCATAGCTCTTCTGCAGGTCCGCCGGTGGCTCGTAGGGATCGTGAGGTTCCAGCAGATGCACATAGGTGAAGAGCGGGTGTTCGGTATCCTCCTCCACCTGGTCATACCAATCGCCGACCGCCTTGAAAATTCCGGCCGCTTCAAAATCCTCCGCCTTCTGCAGCAAGCTGTCGCTCTCCCGGCGCGAGGGCATGAGCAGCCACTCCCAACCGAGAAAAGTGCCGAGCACACCACCGGCCGCGTAGCCGGCAACCGGCACTCCGATATAGACGCGGTAGAGGATCTCGGAAAGATCGAAGAGCATGAAGTAGGGCGCTTCCTGGCGATAGAAGCGCTCGAAGCCGCGGCCAAAACCGAAGGTCGGCGACACCAGTCCATTGGCACTGAAGGCGGCGGTGCGATAGCCGGCGGCGCGGAAGGCCTGGGTCATGGTGTAGGCGGAAGGAGGCAGGGTCTCCTCCAGGCGGCGGGCCTGGTGAGCCGGGGGATAGCGGGAGGTAAAGATGGAAGCGGTGGAGGGCTTGGTGTGGCAGGAAGCGGCGATGGCTGCATCAAAAACCACGCTCTGCGGCGCCAGGGACTCCAGCCAGCGGGTGGTGGGGAACTCATAGCCGTAGAGGCTCAAGTGATCGGCCCGCTCGGTATCGACCAGCACAAAAAGGATATCGGGAAGCCCCGCAGATGGCTCACCGAGCGGTGTCTCCGCGACCGCCGCGTTGCGCTCACTCAGCGACGCCAAGCCGGCCAGCAGCAGCACCAGCAACGCCAGCGCAAACCACGGGCGCATGCTTCCTCCGGTGCTGCCTCCGGGTCGGGAGAGACGCCGATAAAGGAGCACTCCGCCGCCCACACAGAGAAGCAGCAGTGCACCATCCGCCGTCAGGCTCGATGGCTTGGCGAACTCCGGCAGGTAAAGCACGTTGATGGCGATCCCGAGGGCCGTGAAGACCACCAGCGGCACCCCGACCGCGACCGGAAAGGCCCGCCGCGAGAGCACGACCCTGCGCCGGACGCTCCACGCCAGGAGCAGCGCGAGCAGGAACCCGGCGATGAAGTAGGATTCGCCATGCACCACCGCGGCCAAGAGATGAATGGTCGCCGGAACCTCGGCTCGCCCGCCGCCATGCACGGACTCCCAGGAATTGATCAATCCGGGGACCATGCCGGTCGCGCCGGCAACAACTCCGGTGCGCCAAGCCAGGTTCCAGACGGAGGTTTGGGTGGTGTGCGAACTCATACTCTTTCTCAAATCAAAAAAAAAGGAACTGCGGCTGCAGGCGAATCACCAGGTTGCGGTCAAAGTGAGCCCCAAAGTGCCTGTTGTGGGATCCAGCACGGGCCCCAACGAGATGCGCCGGTAGTCGCCGGGCTCGGGAAAGTCGTCGAACTCTCGGTCACGCCCATAGAGCCAGGCATCGACGTAGGCATCGATGGCGAATCCTACCGCCGCTACTCCCAGGTATACCAAGAGATCGCGCCGAAATTCGAATCGCTCAATGTATTTTGCATAGTGCGGCGCGCGGCCCGCGGTGTAGTCATCCTCGGTCTCCCCCGCCCTCCGGGAGGCGTCGAGTGCCCGGTCGACCGGGCCGGTTTCATACAGAGCCCAACCCAACAGCCCCGCTTCGACGCTCAGCGCCAGCACCGCCTTGCGTGGATGACCTGTGTAGTACTGGCCCCAGCCCGGCAGCACAAGGGAGCGAAATACGGCTCCCCGGGGCGAGCGCCGCAGCTGAAAATCGTCGATGTGGCGAGCGGCCGGCGCTGTTGGGGCAGGCTCCGCGGCGGTGGTCACCGGGTCCGCCGGCTCCGGATTCGGCTTCGGCTCTTGAGCGGGGCTCCGACCGAGCAGCAGGAGAGGCAAAAGCGGCAGCAGTGCGGCTGAAGTCATCGGGCTTCTCCACGATCGGCCCCATCGGCGCCGGCCTTGGCGTCGACCAGAATCCAGGATGCCGCGGCGCCCAGGTCGACCGCGTGCGCGGTGGGCACGGGCAGAGGAAAATCGTAGCGATGAGGATCGGTGACGCGCCCCCCATAGCCGGTAGCCACCTGGACGGTTCTCAAGCCTGCCCGCCGCCCGCACTCGATGTCAACCGGGCTGTCACCGACCAGATAGGATGCCTGCGGATCGATCGGAAGCGCCCGCAGCGCTTGCGCGATCATGCCGGTTTTTGGCTTGCGACAAGCGCACTCGTGCGCCAATTCGGCAATTGCGCCCTGTGGATGGTGCGGGCAGTGCAGCAGCAGATCGAGCGCGGCCGCGGAGCCGAGCAGTTCCTCCATGCGGCGACTCACCGCCAGCCTCTGGGACTCGGAAAGATATCCGCGCGCAATTCCGGACTGGTTGCTCACCACCACCAGGAAAAAGCCGGCGGCGCGCAGTGCCGTCAGACCTTCGCGCGCCCCGGGACAGAGCGCAACCTGCCGCGGATCAGCCAGGTAATCGACCAGCCGCAGGATGGTGCCGTCGCGATCCAGAAACACCGCGGGGCGCAGACTGGCGGTCACCCATCCCCTCCCCGCGAAGCACCGCTCCGCTGCTGAAGGTTCCGTGGCGGGAATGTGTGGGAATCGAACCCACCCCGGACGGTATTAGCGCCCGGCACCGGAGTTGAAGTCCGGGAGGCCCACCAGGACCCATGCATTCCCCTGTTCATGCTACGGAACCACTGCGATTGCCTCGATCTCGACCAAAGCACCCAACGGCAAAGCCGCGACCTGGATAGTGGACCGGGCCGGGGGCGGCGTGCTCATGAAACGCGCATACACCTCGTTGACCAGCGGAAAATCGGCCAGATCCTGAAGATAGACCGTGGTCTTGACCACATTCTCAAAAGAGCTGCCCGCGGCGCGCAGGATCGCGCCGAGATTCTCCAAGACCCGTTCAGCTTGTTCAGTCACGGTGGTGCCCAGCAACCGGCCGCTTTCCGGATCCAGTGCGATCTGCCCGGCAGTATAGACCATTCCTCCGGCCAATATCGCCTGCGAGTAGGGGCCGATCGCGGCCGGTGCTTGATCCGTGCAAATTGCTTTCACAGTTCTTCTCCCGACTATTCGACAGTCACGCTTTTGGCAAGGTTGCGGGGCTGGTCCACGTCGCACTTGCGCAACACCGCAATATGATAGGCCAAGAGCTGCAGGGGAATCACGGCCAGAATCGGGGTCAGAAAATCCAATGTTCTGGGGATGTGGATCACATGGTCGGCGTGAGCGCCGATCGCCTCATCCCCCTCGGATGCGATGACGATTACGCGCCCCTTCCGCGCTCGCACCTCCTGGATATTGGCCAGGATCTTGTCGTAGATCGCGTCCTGTGTGGCAATGAAAACCACCGGCATGTGGGCGTCGATCAACGCGATCGGACCATGCTTCATCTCGGCGGCAGGATAGCCCTCAGCATGGATATAGCTGATCTCTTTGAGCTTGAGTGCCCCTTCGAGGGCGACCGGGAAATTATAGCCGCGCCCCAGATAGAGGAAGTTCTGGCGGTCGGAGTAGCGCTCCGCGATCGAGCGCACGAGCGGGTCGACCTTGAGCGTTTGCTCGATCTGCGCCGGCAACGCATTCAGCGCTCGCAAAATGTCCACGCCGCGCGCCTCCGAGATTTCCCGGGCGCGGCCGAACTTGAGCGCCATCATGGCCAGCGCGGCCAACTGGGAGGTAAAAGCCTTGGTCGAGGCGACGCCGATCTCCGGCCCCGCGTGAAGATAGACGCCGCCGTCGGTCTCCCGGGCGATGGTCGAGCCGACAACGTTGACCAGACCGATCGCGCGACTGCCGCGCCGTCGCGCCTCGCGTAGCGCCGCCAGCGTGTCCGCCGTTTCGCCACTCTGACTGAGAGCGATGAAAAGCGTGCCCGGATCGGGCAAAGGCGAACGCCGGTAACGAAATTCAGAGGCGTACTCCACTTCGGTGGGAATTCCCGCGAGGGCCTCGAACATGCACTCACCAACCAGCGCGGCGTGCCAGGATGTGCCGCAAGCCAGGAAAACCACGCGCTTGATTTCGCGGGTATCCGCGGGGGTGAGATTCAATCCGTTGAGACGGGCGGTCGCATCCGTGGCATCCAGTCGACCTCGCATCGTATCCGCGACTGAGCGGGGCTGTTCATGGATCTCCTTCAGCATGAAATGGTCATAGCCATCGCGCTCGATGCTTCCAAGGTCCCAGTCCACCTCGTGAACCGGCTTGTCCACACTCTGGTTTTGAATCGTCTTGGTGATGAAGGAACCCGCGCGAATCACTGCCATCTCATTGTCTGCCAGGTAGACAACTTGGCGTGTATGGGCTACCAGCGCGGCGATGTCGGAGGCAAAAAAGGTCTCGTCTTCCCCGAGTCCTATCACCAGCGGAGACCCGCGGCGCGCCACTACGGCCACTTCCGGATCCCGGTCGCTCACCACGGCGATGCCAAAGGTCCCCTCCACCCGGGCCAGTGCGCCGCGGACCGCCCGCTCGAGGGAATCCTCATAGACCGACGCGATAAGCTGTACCAGGACCTCGCTGTCGGTATCCGAAGTGCAGGGAAAACCCGCTTCCTGAACCTCGCGCCTGAGTTCCAGGTAGTTGTCGATGATGCCGTTGTGCACAAGCAGGAAATGCCCGGTGTGATCGACATGCGGGTGGGCGTTCTCGCGGGTCGGCGCGCCGTGGGTCGCCCAGCGAGTGTGGCCGATGCCGACGGCGCCTTTCACACCCTCGCCGTTGATCTCGCTCTCCAGAGCGGCGATCTTCCCCTCGGCCTTGCGCATCCAAACACCGTCGGACGTCAGGACAGCGACTCCCGCCGAATCATAGCCCCGGTATTCGAGTCTCCGCAGGCCACCGATCAAGATCGGCATGATTTCTCTGCCCCCTACATAGCCGACAATGCCGCACATCTTGAACTCCTGGTGGTGGAATCAGCAGGTGCCGAGGAGATCGCCCCGGTCTTTGCGAAAAATCCTTGGTAAACAAAGAGTACAAACTAGGCAAACAAGGCTCATCGGGCAACTGATTCCGCAGACGCCCGGCGCCCCCCGGTCAGACTGTGGCGCCAGCCGCCACCGCGGCGCGCTGGACCAGATCTTCGACCCCGTTGGCCGATTCGCCAATAACCCGGAGAATGGGTTCGGTGTTGGATGCTCTTACGTGAATCCACTCCGCCGCCGTAGCCAGGCGTACTCCATCACGCGTGTCGACTTCAGCCCCCGGCAAGACCGCGCGCAGGCGTTCCACCAAATCGTCGGGAACACCGCCGGTCAGGGGGAACGCACGTTTCAGCATGGGGGTGCGGGGGAGTGCCGCGACCAGGGCGGAAAGCGGCGCGGAGCCCTGGGCCAAGAAAGAGAGGATCAGCGCCGCGGCCAAGGGCGCATCGCGGGTGAAGTGCAGACTGGAGAGGATTACACCGCCATTGCCCTCACCACCGATGGCCCCGCCCGACTGACGAAGAGCTTCGGCAACATGGATCTCACCGACCGGAGTCCGCCGAGTCTCGGCCCCATGCTCCGCCGCGATCTTCTCGACCATGGAACTGGTGGAGAGATTGGTCACCACCGGCCCGGCCACCCCTCGACCGAGCAGGTAGCGCACAACCAACGCCAGGGTGCACTCTTCGCCGACCGCGACGCCATCCTCGGTCACCAACGCCAGACGGTCGACGTCGGCATCGTGCGCCAGGCCGAGGTCCGCTCCGCTCTCACGCACCCGGGCACAGAGCTTGCCCAGGTTCTCGGGAATCGGCTCGGGATTGCGGGTAAACAGACCATCCGGCTCCAGATCGATCCCCTCGACCCGGCATCCCAAGCGGGTGAGCAGTTCCGGAGTCAACGTGCCACCGGCACCGCGACCGCAATCCAGCACCACGTGCGGAGCCCGGGCCCGAATGTCGGCCACCGCCACCATCTCCTGCTCCAGGATCCTGGTGATGTGATCCTCAATCGCCGTGGCGTCACTGCTGATCCGCCCAACCCGATCCCAGGGAACCAGCGCTTGCTTGGCAGCGTGCCGAGCCAAGACATCCGCTGCTTCCTCCGGCAGCAGAAACATGCCGCGTGGGCCGATCAGCTTTAAAGCGTTCCAGGGGGCCGGATTGTGGCTCGCGGTAATGGCCAGGGCACCGGCCGCGCCGAGCGTTTCCACGCGCAGCATGATGGTAGGTGTCGGAGCCACACCGACATCGATCACGTCGCAGCCGACAGCCATCAAGCCTGCGGCGGCAGCGGCGGCGACCATGGGACCCGTGGGTCGGCTATCGCGTCCGATGATCACGCGCGGGCGATCGCTGCTTCCGGTCGCCGCGGCGTTGGCCACCGCCCAGGCACCAAAGGCAGTAGAGAAATCAATCACTGCCGCGGGCGTCAGGGTTTCTCCAACAATGCCACGAATGCCGGAAATACTCGCCATGAGTCGACTCACAGAGTTCCTCCACTCAATACTCAGGCACACTCTCATCGGGCATGTAGTCCTCGAAGCGAGTGTAGTCTTTGATAAAGGTTAGTTTGACTCGGCCGATGGGGCCGTTGCGTTGCTTGCCGATGATGATCTCCGCCTCGCCCGCGATCTCCTGGACTTCGGGCGAATACATCTCCGGCCGGTGGATGAAGCAAACCAGGTCGGCATCCTGCTCGATCGCGCCCGATTCACGCAGGTCGGAGAGTTGTGGGCGCTTGTCTCCACCCCGACTCTCTACTGCGCGAGACAGCTGAGAGAGAGCCAGGATCGGCACATCGAGTTCCTTCGCCAGGGCCTTGATCGACCGCGAAATAAAAGCGATCTCCTGCTGTCGATTCTCCATCCGCGATGGGCCCGACATCAATTGAAGGTAGTCCACGAGGATCATGGAGAGACCGTGACGGGCTTTGATCGAGCGGCAGCGGGAGCGCATTTCCAGCGGAGAGATCGCAGACGTATCGTCGATGAAAATCGGGGCACGATCAAGGAAGTCCACCGCGGTCAGGATCCGGCTCCAATCCTCCTGGTCCAGATCTCCGCTCCGCAAGCGTGAGGAGTTAACCCTCGCCTCCGATGCCAAAAGCCGCTGCACAAGGGCCTCTTTGGACATCTCCAGGCTAAACACGGCCACCGGTTCATCGAGTTCTATCGCCACATATTGCGCGATATTGAGCGCGAACGATGTCTTCCCCATCGAAGGCCGTGCGGCCAGAATGATCATGTCCCCCTTTTGGAAGCCTGAGGTCAACTTGTCGAGATCGGCGAACCCGGACGCCAAGCCCGTGACCGCCCGCGGATTGGCACCCAACTCTTCGATCCGGCGGATGGTGTCACCCAGGATCTCACGCACCGCGACCGCCTGCCCCCCAGCACGCGCCTGGGCCAACTCAAACACCGCGGCCTGGGCGCGGTCGACAATCTCGTCCGCGGCATCCGCTGCGGCATAGGCTTCGGTTGCCATCTCACCGGCAATTCCAATCAACCGGCGGAGAACAGCTTTTTCCCGAATGATTTCGGCGTGATATTCAACATTCGCGGCGCTGACCACAGCCTCCGCGAGCGAGGTTACGTATTCGATGCCGCCAATCTCCTTGAGCTTGGCGCTCTTCTCGAGGGCCTCGCACACCGTATAGAGATCAACCGGATCCCCACGCCCGGCCAGCATCCGCATCTCGTCGAAAATCGCCTGATTGCGGGGCCGGTAAAAGACCTCGTCCAGATTGGGGCCAAAGGCATCGACCACGCGCTCGAGCGCATTCGGGTCCACCAGGATCGACCCCAGAATCGACGCTTCGATCTCAACAGCCTGTGGTGGAAGCCGCATTTCACTCATGAGGTGATCAACCCAATCTGCAGCGCCGCCTCACGGAAATCGGCCTCAACTTGGGCGCGCGCCGCCGGATTGCGCAGCACATACGCCGGGTGATACGTGGCGATCAGCGGAATGCCATGATGCTGGTGAAGCCGGCGCCGCAAACGTGCCATGGGAACCTGCTTGCCGGTCAATGACTGGGCTGCGAAGCGCCCGAGTGCGATGAGAATCTGCGGCTGAAAAATCTCCAACTGACGCCGCAGAATCGAATCGCAAGCGTTGACTTCGGTCGGGAGCGGATCACGATTGCCCGGTGGTCGGCACTTCAGGACGTTGCAGATAAAAACGTTGCGTTGCCGACTGAGCCCCACCGCCGTCATCAACTCATCCAGAAGCTGCCCCGCGGGCCCGACAAAAGGCAGACCGCGGCGATCCTCTTCCGCCCCCGGCGCTTCACCGACGAGAACCACGCGCGGATCTGGAGACCCGGCCCCAAATACAAACCGCTTCCGGGTTGCGCCCAACGCGCAGGAGCGGCAGTTGCGCACTTCATAGAAGAGCTTGGCCAGACGGATTCGCCGCGGTGAACCGGTGACCACTCGACCATCCGGAGCGTTCCAGGACTCCTCCGGCACCGGCGGAGTGGGGGCTGACTCCTCGGGGGGCGACTCCTCAGGGAGCGAGACTACTGGCACCGGCGTTGAAGCCTTCTCACAGGTTGGGCTCGCAGCCGTTTTGGCGGGCAAGATCACCCACGGACCCCCGAGTGCGACCTGCTGCGCCAGAAACCGTGCCGCCTCCGCGCGCACCGTCGCAGCGTCGAGTTGCCGGTCGTTCTTGGACAAACCCCAGTTCCCTTCATCACCCCAGGGCGATCATTGGAAGCTCGCACCGTTGTGCCCCAGGCCTCAAACCTTCAGATAGCGGCTTGCGTAGTCGAGAATGCCCTGCGCAATCTCCTCCTTGGATGCCAACTCCAGGCGCTGACTCTTCTCATCTCTGGAGAATATTGTCACACTGTTGGTGGCGCGATCCAGTGCTGTTGCAGCCCGATTGGCGACGATGATGTCGACTCCCTTGGCGCGGAGTTTGCGGCGTGCCCGCTCCTCCACATCTTCGGTCTCCAGCGCAAAGCCGACAAAGAGTTGGCCAGGGCGGCGGAGAGACGCGGCGGCAGCCAGTATATCAACGGTCGGCACGAGCTTCAGTGACATCTCCCCGATGCTCCGGTCCATCTTCCCGGAGACCGTTCTTTCGGGGCGAAAGTCGGAGACGGCTGCTGCCATGATCAGCACATCGGTATCCGCCACACGCTCCAACACCGCTTGCTCCATTTCGGACGCGGTCAAGGCCCGATGCACCTCCACGGACGGCGGTGCCGGCACAGTGTGACGGGCCAGGATCAGGTCCACCTTCGCTCCTCGCTGCCGCGCAGCTGTCGCCAGAGCGATTCCCATGCGGCCCGAGGAGCGATTGGTCAACACCCGGACCGCGTCGATCGGCTCTTCGGTCCCCCCGGCAGTGATGAGCACCCGGCGTCCCCGCCATGGAGAGTCGACCGGAGCCAGAATCTGCTCCACCTGGTCAACAATCAACTCGGCATCCGGCAGACGCCCGGCGCCACTCTCGCCGCAGGCCAGGAGACCGGAGTCAGGCGGAATGATGTGCGCTCCCCGATCTTGCAGGGTCCGCAGATTCCCCTGGGTGGCTTCATGCTGCCACATCAGCGTATTCATGGCCGGAGCGATGATCAGAGGTGCGCGGGAGGCAAGCGCAAGTGCTGTCGGGGCGTCGTCGGCCAACCCAAGAGCGAGACGCGCCAGCAAGTGCGCTGTGGCCGGTGCAATCAAAATCGCATCCGCTTCTCGCGCCAAGGCGATGTGGCGAATCGACTCACCCGACCGAAACGGATCGATCTCCACCGGATGCTCGGAGAGGGCCTCAAAGGTGAGCGGGGCAACGAATTGGGCCGCCGATTGCGTCATTACAACGCGCACGGTCGCACCCCGACGCCGCAACTCGCGAATCAGGTTCGCGCTCTTGTAGGCCGCGATTGAACCGGACACCACAAGGGCGATGGTCTTTGCGTGCAGCACGACGGTCTCTCCGACTAACGATGGTCTGGGTGACCGATCTCGGGGCTACTCGGGCGCCGATGCGCTGCTGTCGATCTTGATCTCGGCCTCTTCCGCCGGCGGCGCTTCGCTGCTGGGCGCATCCTCTTGCGCAGGTGTCGCCAACGAGGCTTCCACCTCTTCGGCCGCAGCTTCGATTACGCCGGGAAGACCGGAAGCGGTGGCGGAATGGGACAATCCCTCGAGCGCGTCAAAGCTGACTTCCGCGGGTTCCGGGGCCTCCCAGTATTCAAACTTCACGTTGCCATTGAGGAACCGGTCCACCGCCAGGGTTGTGACCTGGAAATCCACATTCTGGCCACGCAAACGATTGTTGATCCGGCGGGCTTCCTTGGCGATCACCATGATCGCCTCGTACTTCCCGGGGAGTTCGTTGAGCTTCGCTTCGTTTTCCATGCCCTCTCTCCTTTTTGAACAGCCGTTCATTCAGACGAAATCGTATTTTCGTTCCACCCGTGCACGCGAAGGCGATGGCCGCGCCGCCCTTCGCTGCGAACAATCTCCGCCACGCGTTGCACTGCGGCATCAAGATCATCGTTCAGAACCAGATAGTCATAGTCCCCCATTCGGGCCATCTCTTGACGCGCGTTCTGCAAGCGCAGACGGATCGTCTCTTCGGATTCATCGCCGCGGCCGCGCAATCTCTGCTCCAACTCCTGCCACGATGGTGGCAGCACAAAAATCAGCACGGTCTCCGGCAGCGCCCTCTTGAGTTGGATTCCACCCTGGACATCAAGATCCGCCAAGACAATGTTCCCGGCGTCCACCTGATCGCGAATGAGGCAACGATCGGTGCCATAGAGGTTGCCGTGCACCTCGGCCCACTCCACGAAGTTGCCGGCATCGATCCGGCGCTGAAACTCCGCGCGGTCAACAAAAAAGTAGTCGCGACCATCGACTTCGCTCGGTCGCCGCCGGCGGGTTGTCACCGAGACTGAATAGGTCGTGCCTGGAACGCTCTCCACCAAGCGCCTGCAGATGGTCGTCTTTCCAGCTCCCGAAGGGGCCGAAAGGACCACGGGGAAACCATCCCCCTGGAGCACAAACCGTTTGCCTGATGCCGCAGTTCGGGATACGCGATCTGCCTTCATTCGAGATTCGCCACCTGTTCCCGAATGCGCTCAACCTCCTCCTTCATGCCCACGACCTCCTGCGCAATTGCCGCGGAGTAGGCTTTGGCCCCCAAAGTATTGCACTCGCGCTGCAACTCCTGAGCCAAAAAGTCGAGACGCCGCCCAACCACCCCGCCTTTGGCCAAGGTTCCTTCCACTTCGCCGAGATGGGCAGTCAATCGGTCGCACTCCTCGGCCACATCCAGTTTCTCCGAATATGCGGCCACTTCCTGGAGGACGCGCGCGGGATCCACGCTTCCCAGGTCGCCAACCAGACGCTGCATGCGCTCCTCCAGCCGCTCCTCATAGAGACGCAGGCGTTCTGGTGCGAGTTCCCGGATACGCTCCAGGCGAAGAGCGATCTCGGCCAGGCGCTCGCGGACGATGCGCACCAGTTTTGCTCCTTCACGCAGGCGCAAGCGATCGAATGCGGCGAGTGCTTCGGCCAGAGCCTGCATCACCGCATCGGGGGCAACCTCGGCATTGAGATCGGTCCCGCCAAAGAAACCCGGTATGGAGAGAAGATTCTGCAGAGTCAACGGGCCGGGGATGTCGAGGGTGTCCATCAACGTCCGCAACTCTCCCGCGATTGCCATTGCACGCTGTGGGTCAATCGACGCGGCTGAGGTACGCGACTCACCCTGGGTGACCACAACATCGACACGGCCACGTCGCGCCCATTCCCGCGTCAGTGCATCAATCGCCGGCTCCAGAGGAGCCAGCTCTCTCGGTACTCGGGAACGGATCTGTAGAAACCGATGATTGACCCCGCGAACTTCGACTTGAGCCGTAAGACCGGCCACTTGCGCCTGAGCCCGACCAAAACCGGTCATGCTGCGGATGGAGTTCGGATTGGGACGACCTGAAGCCATGTAGCTATAAAGACCTATGGAGTGGCGTGGCGCATGAAAACGCCTCGCAACTCGCAACTCGCCGTGGCAAAGTAGTGATGAGTTACCGGGAACGCACCTGCATTGTACGCGAAACGATAATGATAGCCACTGTGAGGCCTCGGTGTCAAAGTCCCAGCAGCAAGTACCAATGAACTTTATGCTCGATCAATCCTATGTCGATGCCCTCGCCCGTGAGTTGCATGCCGGCTGGGCGCAGAAGCGCATTCACCGTGTGGACCGCCTGGGGCGTGACGTTCTCGCTCTTTCAATTCGGTCTGAATCCGGGCAGAGGCCCGAATTGATCTTTGCCGCGTGGCCCGGTGAGCCACACATGTTTGTTGCCGATTCTCGTTTTTCGCTCCCGTTGGTCGAGCGGATCAGGGACCGCGCGTTGGGTCCCCCGCTGGAGGGAAGCAAGATCATTGCGATTTGCTCAACGAAAGGGATGCGCACCCTGCGCTTCGAGATTGCATCCCGAACCTTGGGCGAGGTCACGCTGGAACTGGTCGCGGCCGGCCAGGCGGCAAATGTGTGCCTCAGAGCCGCGGAGATCTCTCTGGTGAATATGCGGCCACACCATCCGCGGCAGAAGAAACGTCAGGAAGCCCCCCCCGCGGATACAAACGCAACCCTTCTGGATCTGCTGGTCGCGCGCTGGCCCGCGCTGTCGCCGCTCCTCATTCGCGAGGCGCTCCACCGCAGCCGACTCTCTCCAAGTGATCCCGCGGAATCTCCCCTCCGGGCTGAACTCGTCGACCTCTTGAATGAATTCACGCAGACCGTTGAGCAGCAAGCGAATGGGCTGGTCTATCGGGCGGCCCGCGGCCGGCTTTACTGGTCTCCGGTCGCTCTCGAGCACCTGCGGGGATCGGTGCCTGGGCCGTGGATTGAACCACTGGCCAACGGCAAAGAGGCGAAACCGATGACGGCGCGACTTGCTGGCTCCCTCTTCTCCGCCCCGACACTGCTCCGCCGCAGCTACGACTTGACCCGACGCAATCTCCTGCAGCAAGCCCTGCAGGAAGAGAAACGCCTCCGGCGCCGACTCCGGCACCTCAACGCCGACCTGGCGCGGGCCGATTCCGCCGCGCGCCTGCGCGCCGACGGCAACGCCATCCTGGCTTCACTCCACCTGCTCCGCCGCGGATTGACGAAGGCCGAGGTCCCCGATCCAACCGGCGGCGGAACGCGGCAAATCGACCTGGATCCACGGCGGTCTCCGAGCGCCAACGCTGATGATCTCTTTCGGCGCGCGCGCAAGGCGGATGATTCGCGCCGGCATGTCGAGCAAAGACTCGAGGCGACCAAGGCTGAACTCGGCGCAGTCAGAGCACGGCTGGCAGGGATCGAGGCCGCCGAAACCGCCGAGCAGCTGGCCGCAATCGCCGGCATTGGCGGGCGCATAGGCGGATCAGCACCCGCCAAGACGGCGGTGGAAAAAGTCGGGAAGCGGCAAAAGCTACGCGACAATGGCAAACCTGGAGAAGATGATCCGCGCTGGCGACGCTACCTACTCCCCGGGGACTGGGTAGTTTTGGCCGCACGCAATGCGAAAGATAACGATATTCTGACACAGCGCGTCGCCCACTTGTCCGATCTATGGTTCCACGCCCGTGGCTGCCCCGGGTCGCACGTTGTCCTGCGCTGCGCGCAACGCAAGGATCAACCACCAAAGGCTGTTCTGGAGGCTACCGCGGCCATCGCCGCCTATCACTCCAAGGCAAGAAACTCCGGCCTGGTGCCGGTCGCTTACGCACCCAAGCGTTATGTGCGCAAGCCAAAAGGAGCCAAGGCCGGCTTGGTCTTCATGAACCGAGAGGTTGTGGTCTTCGTCAAGCCGCGTTTGCCTAAAGGCTATCGGCACTGACACGCCGGTCCATTCGCCGGCGCCGACCTACCCTTTCTTCCTCTTCCGTGCTTTGGGGCCGCTGCGCTTTGGACGCCCCAGGCCGCCTTCACCCCGCCTCTTGGATGGGGCTTCCGGCTCGACGCTCGGCTCCGCACCATGGTCGGCGTCCCGATCTGAAGCAACATTTCCGCGCACCTTTCGGGAAGCTGCCCCCGGACGAGCGGCACGCGGAGGCGCGGCTGAAGGGACGCGGCCGCCGCTGCGGTGCTTCGCCTTGCCGGGCGCGGCCGCACGGGGCGGACGCGCTGCGGGCGGAGGAGGAGCACCCGGGCGCCCCCCTCCCGCGATGGCATTTCCGGCGCCGCCGGCCGCCATCCCGGGAGCGGCATCATGCCGCAACTGCATCGCCTGGGCAGGAGCCACTGGGCTTGGAGCCTCGGGAGCAGCATCCAGGCGGACACGGAAAAGAACAGAGAGAACTTCTCGATTCAGTTGCCCCAGCATCCGGACAAACATCTCGAAGCCCTCTTTCTTGTACTCCAGGAGCGGATCGCGTTGACCATAGCCACGCAAGCCAATGCCGCTCTTGAGCTGGTCCATCTCGTAGAGGTGATCCTTCCACAGACGATCGACAGTCTGTAGATAGATCATCCGCTCGATCTGCCGCATCAAGTCCGGCGAAAAGAGAGTTTCACGCTCTTCATACACCTGAAGGGTGAACTTGCGCACATGTTCCAACACCTCTTCCCGCTTCACCCGCGGATTCTCCCGCATCGGGAATTCAGGCTTGACCAAGAAGACCCGGGCCAATTCCGCCTGCATCGCATCCCACCCCCACTGCTCGGGGTGCAACTTCGGATCCACATGCTGATCGACGATCGCCTCCGCCTCTTCGTCGAGCATGTGCAGCATCTCACCGCGCAGATCATCTCCACGCAGAGCTTGCGCGCGGCGGTCATACACCACCTCGCGCTGCCGGTTCATGACATCGTCATACTCCAGCAAGCGCTTGCGCATCTCAAAGTTGCGCTCTTCCACCTTGCGCTGGGCGCGCTCAATGGAACGTGTCACCATGGGATGCTCGATCACCTCGCCCTCTTCCACACCGAGACGATCCATGATGCTCGCGATTCGTTCGGAGCCGAACAACCGCATCAAATTATCTTCGAGTGACAGGTAAAATCGGGAGGCTCCCGGATCACCCTGGCGGCCGGCCCGACCACGCAATTGGCGATCGATCCGCCTTGCTTCGTGGCGCTCGGTACCGATGATGTAGAGCCCCCCAAGTTCACGAACCCCTTCGCCGAGTTTGATGTCCGTGCCGCGGCCGGCCATGTTGGTCGCAATCGTCACGGCTCCTCGCTGGCCGGCCCCGCGGACGATCTCGGCCTCTTGAGCGTGAAACTTGGCATTGAGCACATTGTGGGGAATCTTGCGCCGCCGCAGCATGCGCGACAGTGTCTCCGAGACATCCACAGAGACTGTGCCGATCAAGAGAGGCTGCCCCTTTTCATGCGCGGCAGCAATCTCATTGACAACCGCATTGTATTTTTCCCGGCGGGTGCGGTAGATCTGGTCGTGGGCATCCTTCCGAATCACCGGAACATTGGTGGGAATGACCTGAACATCGAGTTCATAGATCTCATAAAACTCGCTGGCCTCGGTTTCCGCCGTTCCCGTCATCCCCGCAAGCTTCTCGTACATGCGGAAATAGTTCTGGAGCGTGATGGTCGCCAAGGTCTGGTTCTCCCCTTCGACCCGAACCCCTTCCTTCGCCTCGACAGCCTGATGCAAGCCGTCGCTCCAGCGCCGGCCCGGCATGAGACGGCCGGTGAAAGTGTCGACAATCATCACCTTCCCGCCTTGGACCACATACTCCACATCGCGTTCGTAGAGAGAATAAGCCCGCAGCAGTTGATTGATGCAGTGCACTTTGGCGGAGTTAAGGGCGGCTTCGTGCTCGATTCGCTCCTTTTCGTCCAGTTTCCCGGCGGCATCCAAATCGGTCCGCTCATCGACTGCTCCGATCAACTCCGCGACATCGGGCAGGAGAAAAAGCTCCCGGTCCTTCTCACTCAGCGTCGCAATACCCTTGTCGGACAGCCCCACGGTGTGCTGCTTCTCATCGATCGCAAAAAACAGCTCCTCATCCAGAATGTGTAGCTGCTTTTCACGCATGTAGTCTGCTTCAACCCTGCGGATCGCTTTCTGCACCCCCGCCTCTTTGTACAGACGAAGCAGGCGCTTGTTCTTCGGCATGCCGCGTTCCACCAGGAGCAGTTTGCGCGCAGCCTCGTAGCGCTCCTCTTCGGAACCGTCGAGAATCTTTGTGGCAGCCTCTTGAACCAAAGCATTGCAGAGTTCGCGCTGGCGGCGAACCAGGCGCTCCACCGTGGGTTTGAGATCGACAAAATAGCGATCGCGGTCAGAAGAGGAAACCGGTCCGGAGATGATCAACGGCGTGCGTGCCTCGTCAATCAGGACCGAATCAACTTCGTCGACAATGGCGTAGTGAAAACCTCGCTGCACCTGGTCCTCACTGCGCACCGCCATGTTGTCACGCAGATAGTCGAAACCAAATTCGTTGTTGGTCCCATAGGTCACATCGCAGGCGTATTCCTTGCGCCGCTGGTCCGAATCAAGATCGTTTTGGATGCAGCCGACAGACAGCCCCAGCCGCGCATAGATCGGCCCCATCCACTCGGCATCGCGCCGAGCCAAATAGTCATTCACCGTAACAAGATGCACACCCTTGCCGGAAAGGGCGTTCAAATACACCGGCGCGATCGCTACCAGGGTCTTACCCTCGCCGGTGGCCATCTCCGCGATTCGCCCCTTGTGCAACATGATCCCACCGAAGATCTGCACATCGTACGGCACCATGTTCCATCTCTCGGCCTGGCCGGCGACCTCGTACTCGAGCCCCACAGTTCGCTTGCACACCTGCTTGACCACGGCAAATGCTTCATCCATCAGATCGTCGATGCTCTCGCCGTTCTCTATGCGCGCGCGAAACTCGGGCGTCTTGGCGGCGAGTTCTTCATCTGAAAGCGAATCCAACTGATCGCACAGTTCATTGATGTGCCGAATCGTGGGCTGCGCCCGCTTCCATTCGCGCTGATGTTTGCTTCCGATGATCTTCGTAAGTAGTTTGCTCAGCATTGCTTCAACTAACCAGCGAGAGGCTCGCAGAGGTTCAAATCACGCGCCATGATGGCATCTGTACAAGAGAGTCACGCTATCAGAGGGACGATGGAGTATCAAGCGGCGTTCCCGCATCGACCTCCTGCCGCAACGGCCGCGCCGATTCAGAAATCCACGCGCCCCCCCCGGCAGCTAAGATGCTCGGCAAAAGATCGTCCGACAGGCTTTGCGATCCAACTCCAACTGCGCGCGTAGGGCATCGGCATCATCGAATCGCTCCTCATCGCGAATGCGCTTGTGGAACGCGACTGTCAGATGTTCGCCATAAAGGTTGCCGTTGAAGTCCAAGAGATGAACTTCGAAACGCGGAGTATTGCCGACACCAAACGTGGGACGCTCACCATAGTTAAGCATCCCGCTGTAAACCTGCCCGGCGGAGGTCTCCACGCAAACGGCATAAACCCCGGGCCGAGGTTGAACCTTCAAGCGTTCCGCGACGGTCAAGCTGATGTTGGCGGTGGGAAACCCCAGGCTCTTTCCGCGCCCATCACCGCGATCAACCACACCGGAGAGGGCAAAGGGCTTCTCCAAAAGGGCGGCAGCCTCCTCTACATGGCCCGCGCTGATCGCGGCACGTATTCGAGTGCAGGAGACAATCGCGTCGCCGTCCCGCACCGGAGGAATCACCTCGACGCGAAATCCCCTCTCCTCGCCAAACTCGGCGAAGGAGCGGGCGCTTCCCGCGCGACCGTGTCCAAAATGGTGGTCATAGCCAATGATGACTTCGCGCACTTCGAGCGCCGACAGAATCAGGTCCTGCACGAACTCTCGCGGAGAGAGCATCGAAACCGCCCGGTTAAACTGGATCTCATAGACAGCATCGAGCCCCAGCGACTCCAAGCGCCGGAACTTCTCCTGGTGGTTGAGGATCAGCTTGGGCGCCCGCGCCGGATCGACCACCGCCAGGGGATGAGGCACGAAGGTCACCAGCATGGAGTGCGCTCCCAATGCCTGCGCTCTTTCAATGACACGTTCAATGACGCGCCGATGCCCGACATGCAACCCGTCGAAACTCCCCAGTGTCAGCACGGCCGGCATGCCATTCTGTGGTGGTTTGGAAAAAACGCGCATGGTGACCTTACCCTGGCAAAATGACGCGAGGTTGAAGCTCCCCGCCACGTACAGAACCATCAGTGCGCAACTGGCCCATGCCGACCAACTCACCCTCCGGATCCAGCAGTCGAAGCGGCAACTCTGGGTCAAGGTCGGCGCCAATTCCCTGCGCCGCAGTCCGTGGTACAGCCCGTCCCTGTCGCAGAGCACGAACCTGCTCTTCACTCACTGTGGCGGCAGGCAAGAAGGAGAGAGCGCGCGCCGGCGAGAGCAAGCGCTCATTGCACTCGGCCGCGCTGACCGGCGGCGGCTGCGCCATGGTTTCATCAAAGTGGCCGATGGTCGTTCGCCGCAAAGCACCAAGGTGAGCTGGCAGCCCAACCGCCTGGCCAAGATCTCGCGCCAGGGAGCGGATATAGGTTCCGGCCGATACATGAGCGCGGAAAAAAAGCAGGGGCAGCTCCACGCGAGTAATCTCAAAACGATGGATGATGACAGTGCGTTCGGGAATCTCCACCTCTTCACCGGCTCGCGCAAGCGCATGCAGACGCTTCCCCTTTACGCGAATCGCTGAATAGGCCGGCGGTACCTGTTTGATGGTTCCGACAAAGCGCGATGCGGCACTCTCCAGGCAAGCGGCGGACAGGGTCTCGGGTAGTTCGCACTCGGCGCTCACCGCACCCGCGGCATCCAGCGTGTCGGTGGCCACGCCGAGAACGATGTGGCCTTCGTAGCCCTTGTCAAGCCCAGAGAAATAGCGGCTAAGGCGGGTAGCGGAGCCAACTGTTACGAGCAGCAACCCGGTCGCAGCCGGATCCAGAGTACCACAATGCCCCACTCGAGTCTTTCGCCCCACACATCGTCGAATCGCCTGAACGACGTCGTGAGAGGTCGGCCCAGCCGGCTTGTCAACTATCAGCAGTCCCGGATTCATCGCCTATCTCCCGGCTTTCCCGAACTGCCCGTTCAGCCTCGAGTTCAGCCAGGATTCCGCCAATTCGCATGGCGTGGTCTACGCTGTCGTCGTGAAGGAAAGTAAGTTCCGGCATTCGCCGCAAGCGCATTCGACGCCCAAGTTCCATCCGGATCGACTTGGCGGCTCCACGCAGAACCATCATGGTTTCGTAGACCGTTCCTGTGTCGCCGACAATGCTGACCCATATCTTGGCATGACGCAGATCACGGCTAACCTGGGTGCGGGTAGCCGACACCATCGCCACGCGCGGGTCTTTCAAGTAGTCGCTGAAAACCCGCGAGATCTCCTTGCGGAGTTCCGCTTCCACTCGCTGCATGCGATGACTCGCCATTCGCTTTCACCCCGGGTCCCGTGAATCGCCGACGGCGCCTGCACGGACCGATCATGGGCCCGTTCCGCACGCACGCTCGGCGTCGATACGGGCCTTTACCATGCCTTCAATTGCAAGATCACCGTTAGTTCGACTCCAGCTTGCGGGCGATCTCGGCCACAGAATAGGCCTCAATGCGGTCATTGACCTTGATGTCGTTGAAACGATCAATTCCGATGCCGCACTCAAAGCCCTCGGCAACTTCGCGCGCATCATCCTTGAAACGCCTCAACGACGAGATGGTGCTATCAAAGATGGCAACGCCATCACGCACGACACGCGCCTTGGAATTACGGGTGATCTTCCCGGAGAGCACATGACAACCGGCAATCGATCCGACCTTTGGCACCTTGAAGACCTCGCGCACTTCGGCAACGCCATCGATCTGCTCGCGCAGTTCCGGAGCCAACAAGCCTTCGAGTGCCATGCGGACATCCGAGACGGCGTCATAGATCACGTCATAGAGGCGGATGTCCACCCTCTCCTGTGCTGCGAGTGCGCGCGCACGATCGCCGGGCCGCACATGGAAGCCGATGATCACCGCACTCGACGTCCCTGCAAGCATGACATCCGACTCGGTGATGCCACCCACTCCGCGACGGATCACCTCGACCCGCACTTCGTCGTTCGACAGGCGTTCGAGCGAATCGGAGAGGGCCTCCACCGATCCATCAACATCACCCTTCACAATGATGGGCAGGTCGCGAACACCTTGTTGCTGAGCCTGCGAGAGGAAACTGTCCAGTGTTACTTTGGCTCGCTTGAGTTCACTGGTGCGCTTGGCAGCTCCGCGCTGCGCAGCGATCTCCCGAGCCTCGCGCTCATCGCGTACGACGTGGAAAACATCACCAGCTTGCGGGACGCCGGACAGCCCCAGCACCTTCGCTGGTGAAGCAGGACCCGCAGATTTCATGGGCCGGTCCCGTTCATCGAGGAGAGCACGCACGCGGCCGTTGTGAAGTCCCGCGATCATCGCGTCGCCGGCACGAAGCGTCCCCTGCTGCACCAGCACGGTCGCCACCGGACCTTTGCCTCGGTCGAGGAACGCCTCAACCACGACTCCGTCCGCGCGTCGATTGGGGTTCGCACGCAGTTCCAGCATCTCGGCTTCCAGGAGAATCGTCTCCAACAGGCGATCCAGACCGGTGCCCTTCTTCGCCGACACCTCGACCGCCTGAATCGGCCCTCCGAAGTCCTCCACCACAAGATTGTATTCCGTGAGCATCTGTTTGACACGTAAAGGGTTGGCGGCTGGCAGATCGCACTTGTTGATGGCTACTACAATCGGCACCTTGGCAGCCTTGGCGTGGTCGATCGCCTCCGCCGTCTGAGGCATTACACCATCGTCCGCGGCCACAACCAGCACCACCAGATCGGTCACCTGGGCACCGCGCATGCGCATCGCCGTAAAGGCTTCATGTCCCGGCGTGTCCATGAAGGTGATCTTGCCCCGCTTCGTCTCCACCTCGTACGCACCAATGTGCTGAGTAATGCCGCCTTTCTCTCCGCGGACAACGTTCGACCGGCGGATCTGGTCCAGGAGTGAAGTCTTGCCATGGTCGACATGCCCCATGACCGTGACGATCGGGTGCCGGCTCTCTAAGCCGCTTTCATCAACATCCTCTTCCTGGAAACGATCTTCACCGATTTCCGAGAGCGGCTGGACAGTGACGCCGAACCCATCGGCGATCATCGTGATCGTATCCATCTCCAGGCGCTGGTTGCGGGTTGCAATCACCCCGAGATTGAAAAGTTGCAGGATGATCTCGTTTTCTCCCACCTGCAGCGCCGATGCCACCTCGGAAACAGTGGCGAACTCCGCCATCTGAATCACGCGCGGCTCAGCATTCGCAACCATGGCCTCCTCATCCCGGTCGCGCTTGCGCTTTTTCCGCCGATCTCCCTTGGACATCTCGGCAAAAGTCTTGCGGACGCTCTCTTTGACTGCCCGCGTGTCGGGTTTGGTCTGCCTGGACTGGCGCTTTTTGCGCTTCTTTTCTGCGCGCCGACTCACGGCACCGGCAACGCTGGCGGAACGATCACCGCCGCGGCCGCCCCCTGGGTAGTCGGGCTGAAAGCGATTGGGCGAAGTTGTTGTGGTGCCCGCGCGATATCCACCAGTCCGGCCACCCCTGGTTCGATTGTCGCCACTGCGCCCACCGCCGGGCCTGGGTGGTGGTGTGGCAGCGACCGGGGTCGTTGGACGGTAAAGAATGCGAGCGGTGGTCTTGGGGGCGGGAATTACGCGCACACGCCGTTTGACCGGCTCCGCCGGCTGTGGTGCCTTTGCGGGCGGCTGCCCAGCCTCCGGCTGCTCTTCAGCAGTCGGCTTGGTCGGTTGGCCTTCTCCCGTTTCCGACGGCGCCGCCTTTTTCGCTTCAACTGGAGACTCCGCGACCGGCTCTTTCGGCGCAACAGTCTCGGCCACCGCTTTCTCCACTTGTTCGGCCACTGGGGCGTCCGGAACCGCGGGTTCGCCGGCAGCAGACTCATCCGCCGCGACGGCATCACCAAGCGCCTCCGCCACACCTTCCACAGCTTCCGCAGGCACGACAGGCA
>JALXCG010000200.1 GCA_026991065.1 Gemmatimonadota bacterium
GGGAGAGCGCGCGCAACTGCACGCCGCGCAGCGGTGGGGGAGCGCTCCTGCGCGGCCGGTGGCGCGCCGGCAAAGGGTTGCTGCAAAAGCGAAAACACCCGTTTGGGTCGAATGCGCCGAATGGGCGCACCGAATCGCCCGCGTTTTTTGCGCGCAGGCCCGCAAAAATGATATAAGATGCGTTGTCTTGGTCGATTGCAAGAGTGGCGAAGGTTCGCGGGCCGGCCCGGAGGGGCGGTTTGCGCGCACCCACCACGCAGTTGGTCACCACGGTCCTGAAGAACGAGTGGTTGAGGTATTGGCGATCCCTGCGCTAGAATCAAGGCCCACTCCGACAGGGAGGTTCTCTCCATGAGCAAGCGGATCAACCATTGGCACATTGGCGCGTTGGCGCGGCTTCGCCCGGCGCTGTTTGCGCTCTTTCTGGCGCTGCTCCTGCCGCGGGGGGCGTGGGGAGCTACTTCCCTAGGGGTCGTGGAAGTTCCTATCCCAAATCCTGAAGCGACGGCACAGGCACCCCTGGGTTGGGGAGAGCTGGGAAGAGATTCGCGGCTTGCCGACTGGATGTGGGATGCGTGGCAGCGCGGCCGCCGCAACGCGGCTCGGAGAACGGCGCAGCGGGAGGGGTTGCATGGGAAGTGAGCAGATTCGCCGCGAGGTGATGGAGCTGTGGTACCGGATCGCCAACGGCGATCTGGAGGCGGCGGAGACGGTGCCTCTGGCGGCTCCGGAACGGTAGGGAATGTGCCGCGAAGGCAGGCCGCATTTAGGCGGCCGGCGAGGGGCGACAAGACGCAGGACGGAACGCTCTGCTCGGTCCGGGCTTGCCGGAGAGAGCTTGAGCCGCCATCTCGGGCTGGAAGAGTCGGTGCCGGCTCGGCCTTGATTGCGTCCCGCGGCCAGGTTCCGCATCTTGAGCCGGTCCACGCAATCTGCGCCGCCGGCAGGAGGAGAAGGCCACGCCTCGTTGTGTGCTGATGACTCGACCGAGCCCGGAACCCGTGCAGGATCCCCGCGGCCGCGAACAGAACTATCAGCGCGGAGAGCTGGCCCGTGGCTTCCGACTCTCGTTTGGCCAGGGAGATCGAGATCCAGCGGTAGGAGGCTTATCAGCAGATAGCTCCGATATCGGTGATGCGCAAGAAAAGGGCGCCGGAAATGGCGCCCTCGTCTTCTTTCGTATCATCCCCACGGAACGTCAAGCGACCATTCCAGAGATAGGCCCTGTCGTATTGACGACACAGTTACAGGGCGGCAAGGGAAGACTCGCTCTGTCTCCAGATACGCAGGCTCCAAGAACATATTTCCACACGCCCGGGAAGATCTCCACCGGTACGATCTGCACAATGCCATTCAGCGGAGAATCATTCCGCGTTTGAGTTTGGCCCAAAAGAACTGGACCAACTGGTCAACGCCGAAATTGTGGAATGAGTGGGCTTCCCACATGTCTCCGTACTTCCGCCGTGAGGAGAATCTCATTGTCCTCTGAGTGAGTTGTTGGGCATGGGACTTCGATGAGCCCAGGCGGCGCAATTGGCCCAGGAGATTCCTTCAACGTCTCTTGCTCAGGACCAGATTGCTGGATAGTAAAACGCGAAGCAATTACATCCAACTTCGCATGGAACGCACACCAGGACGGACCTGCCGTCACGGAGCACCAGCCATGCCAAGCACCCCTGAGGCTTGATCGAAGCCCCGGCGAAAGGCCCAAGATTGGCCAGGGCTTCTTCTGCGTAAGCGTTCAAGATAGCGCGTCTTCCCTCCCCCCGTCCCCCGGGTGTAGAGTGCGTTCGTTGTCACCCACCAAGGAGGAACGATGCGCCGACGCAAACGCCGCCAGCGGCGGAGTCGAACGGAATGGAGTGAGTTGGTTGCGCAGCAGCAGGCCAGCAATCTGACTCAGCACGAGTTTTGCATCCAACATGGATTGAGTCGAAAGACATTCGGCAACTGGAAGCGCAGACTGGATAGGGAAGCAGCGAGTAATAGCCTCGACTCGCCCTGGATTGAGGTTGCTCCGCACCCGCAGCCTACGGTCTCGGCTTCGTGGGAGATCGAGCTGGATCTTGGCGATGGAGTGGTCCTGCGGATGCGGCGGTAGATAATGCTGTTTCCGGAACTACAACTTCGGATCTGGTTGTATCTGGAGCC
>JALXCG010000201.1 GCA_026991065.1 Gemmatimonadota bacterium
AATCTGAATGGTGGATTCAATCAGGCCAAAGCGCCCCCGCGCACGGGCATACTGCTGGGCGCGACGATACTCCTCGGCATCATAAACGTCGGCAAAGGGCGCAGGAACGTTCTCCTGCATGGATCGCAGAGTGAGCAGCCGGGTAAGCGCCTGTAAGAGATATTCACCGATGAGCGCGAAGAGAACAATCAGTAGGTAGTGGTTCATGGAGAATCCGAGGGGTACGGCGAGAGCATGGCGGCGGGTTTTTCAGGAATGGGTTTCCGACGGCGGAAAGGCTAAGCTGTGGACTGTTGAATCAGCGCCACGATGCGCTGCCGCAGATTTCGACCAAGCGTCGTGGATCGGGACGGGCCCGGATCCCGTGATGCAGGCTCTCTCTTGGGTGACTGGTGGTTTTTTATGAACAAGGCATTAAGCGCCGCGGCCGCGTTGGTGGTCGTGATCATTGTTTTTCTGGTCTGGAACGGGACCGGAGGGCAGAGCACAACCCCAGCCGCGGACGGCGGCCCCATGGTAACGGATGGTTCAGGTACAGACACGCCGGTGGACCCGCTGGCCCCAGTGGCGATTTCACAGAGCGAGGGCGATGACCCGGACGAGATCGTGGTCACAGATCCGATTCCGGCCGACAATCGAGTTCTCGGCGAACCTTTCGTGGCATCGCTGGCAAGCCTGGTCAAGGATGAGTTGGATTCGGGCCTGGGCTGGCGGCCCAACGATCTTTTCCTGATCGGCCCGGGCTGGTGGACCGACAATGTCAACAACAAGCAACTGGGCAAGTTGGAAGTTGCCCGGCAAACCTGCCGCATCCTGAAGACGCGGATGTCGCGCAGCAACGATGCCGATGCGTTCGATCCACGGATTGAAAACGCGGAATCCGCGCTTTTCAACGACGCAACCCGCTACATGCTCCCCTCGGCCGAAAAAAAATACCGCGAAGGTGTGAAATCGCTGGAGGCCTACCAAGCGGCGCTCCGCGACGGCACGGCCGTGTTTCACGCGCGATCCAACAACCTCTACGATCTACTCGGTTACTACAAGGATGTGCTTGGATCCTGCCAGGCGATGCTCGTGCGGCAGCGGGAACCGGATGGATCACCGGTGTCGACTTTCCGCGCCGATGATTATTTCTACTATTCACGCGGCGTGGCGGAAGCGGTGGCAACGATGGGGCGCGCGGTGACCCAGGATTTCCGCGAAGAGTTGGAAACCCGCAATCTGATGGGGCTCATGAACCAGGCGCTGGTGTCGCTGGAAGCCGCGGCGGCGCTGGAGCCATGGGTGGTCACCAATGGCGCGCCGGATGGGATTCTGGCAAATCACCGCCTGAATCTCTCCGGCTATGTCGCGGATGCACGGCAGAAGCTGCACAGCGTGCGTGAAACGCTGAAAAAGTAGCGGCCGGCGCTCCTACTTCACACCGAGGATCTTCTTGACCTGAGCTTCGGTGGTTTTCATGCCCGCCTTGCGGCCCAACTCCAGCGCCGCCTGCGCCGCCAGGCCGCGACGCTTGGCGGCATGGAGGGCGATCGCGGCACCAACGCGATCGCTACTGGCGCAGTAGATGTAGGTGGACTTCTCGCGCGCCAGGGCTTCATCGAGCATGGCGAAGAGCTTCTTCTGCAACTTGGCATCACCCAGCTTGTCGGCGGTCACCGCGATCTGGGTAAAACTGCCGCCCGCCTTCTCAACGACGCTCTTGGCATCATAGCCGGCGCGCTTCAGTTCGCTGTCCGGAAGCAGGGCGACGATCGGAATCTTCTGCGCCACAAGGTTCTTGAGACGCTCTTCGGTAGGCATGGGAGCAGCAATCAACTTGTGCTCAACCAGGTGTTCCCCCTGGCGGATGATCAACGGGGTCAAGGTGATGGTCGACTTGCCACTGGAGGCTCCGGTATTGAGCGTCGGCTCTCCGGCTTTCGGGGTGCTGGAGTTCTGGGCACACGCCGCCGGCACAAGGCCACAGGCCAGGGCGAGCAGACCGCAGAGAAGTCGGCCGCTGGCGGCGATGGAGTGGGTCTTCCGAGTCACGAGGTCTCTCCTCTTTGGGGATTCGTGGGGTTTCCAGATGGGAGTGCGCGGCACGGATTGAGCGCGCGACCGAGATAAAGAAGATAGCGCAGCGATGCGGCCCCGGCGCGGATTTCTCACCTGGGCTCCACGCGTGCCCGATCCCCTGGAGGCACAAAAAGGGGAAGCCGCGCCAGGGCCGGGCGGAAAGAGGAGAGACTCCAGGCGATCGCGCGAGCTGCGGGTGCTTCAACTCGGGGAGGAGGGACGATCGGCAAGGGGACGTTCCACCCGGTAGCGCTGGCGCGGCTACCGCCGGGACATCGTTGCAATCGCTGTACCAGTGGCTCTCCGCCGGCCACGGTGCCGCGGGTCATCGGCCATCCCCTTGTCACCACCGATGTTGCGACGAGGCAATGCGCTTCGACGGAAATCCGAGAGCTGCCGCGCGGGGAGGCTGGGTGCTCGCTGACTGAGCAGCCCCCGCGGCGGGGTGCGCGGAATCTCTACAGATGGACAACGGTAGCTCCCCAACCGCCACGGTGAGCAGGTGCATCGGCAAACGAGCGCACCGCCGGATGCGATTTCAGGAGCGCACGAATGATGCGCCGCTGCACACCACGACCTCGACCGTGTACGATGCGGACTTCGGTCCAACCGCGGGCAACCACCTCCTCCAGGTAGCTCTCCACTACCGCTCTGGTTTCCGCGGGACGGAACGAATGGAGATCGAGCACCGGCTCAAGAGGGACCACGATGACTTCATCGGGCTCACCGACAACGCGGGAAGGGTCTGCGGATTCACCGGGCTCCGCGCTTGTGGAGTCGGTTGCTGCGGTGGGCGGCGTTTGGGGGCGCGATGGTTTCGGCTCGGGTAGCATCTTCGGGTTTTCAACGGTGGAGGCTGCGAATGAAGCAGAAGTTGCTGGTGGTCGCCCTGGATGGGGCCACCTGGGATGTGGCTGAACCGCTGATCGCGGCCGGCCGCATGCCGTCTCTGGCGGCGCTGCTGCAGGAGGGTCCGAGTGGTCGGCTGCTTTCGACTGTACCTCCGGTCACACCGCCGGCGTTCGCATCCATGTTTACCGGGGTGGAGCCTGCCCGTCATGGGGTTTTCGATTTTTTTGGGCATGCACCGGCGGATTTTCGGCGGCGCCCCCCCATCAGCACCCGCGACCTGCGCGCGCCAACAGTCTGGAGCCTGCTGGCGGCAGCAGGCTTGCGCGTGGGACTGGTGTATATGCCGATGACCTGGCCCCCCGACCCGGCGCTGCGCTTCGTCGTCAGCAGCCAGCCCGGGGCAACCGGGGTCCACCCGGAGAGCCTCCGGGATGAGCTGCAGCGAACGGCGGGGAAAGACCACCTGCGTCCAGCGCGGCGCCGTCCGCGGCAAGAGCGAACGGCGGCCATGGCCGCGGCAGAATCCACCCGCCACAAGACGATCCTTCATCTTGCCGGTACTCAGGAATGGGATCTCCTGGCGGTCTGCGTCAAGGCAACCGATGCGATTGCCCACTGTGCATGGCCAAGTGTCCCTTCGGCGCCACAAGTTGGGGCGTTGGCGGCGGCCTATGAGCAGGCAGACAGGCTGCTCGGAGAGTTGCGGCGCCGCGCACCTCAGGCGCGGGTCCTGGTGGTGTCGGATCACGGACATGGTCCCTGCACGGCCACTTTCGGCCTGAACCAGTGGCTGCTCCGCCACGGCTGGCTGGTGCTGCGCCCGGCCTTTCGCCCGTCCCTGCACTCGATTGCTCTCTATCGACTTCTGCGCGCCGGCAGCCGCAACGGTTGGGATCACTTCCTGCGGATGGTCGACTGGCGCCGCAGCCGTGCCTACGGCGGCACCAGCACCGAGCAGGGTGTCTATCTCAATCTGGCCGGGCGCGAGCCTGGAGGCGTGGTGCGCCCGGGGCGCGAGGCACGGAAACTAGCGGCGGAGATCGCGAGCGCTCTGGAGAAGCTGACATTGCCGGCGGAACTTGCTGAGAGAATGCGCCCGAGCGAGCGGGAATCTGGTGTGCGCGCCACACCCATGGACCAGACGCGGGGCCCCTACGCGCACCTGGGGCCCGAAATCGCACTCTCCCTCTGGGGAGGAGCAGTCATTGCCCGCGAAGGGCTGCGGCCTGGACCGCTCTTCAAGGCAGCCGCGGACGGCAGCGGTACCCATCGGCCACTGGGCCTGTTTGCTCTCGGCGGAGACGGCATGCGCAGATACAGAGAGTCCGGCGACGTTGTGGCCAGGATCGAGGATGTGGCCGCTACCATCCTCAACCTCTGCGGCTACGCGGCCCCGTCGGAGTGGAGCGGGTGCTCGTTGCTGGCCGGGCCCCACAAGCGCGGTGAAGAGACGTCATGGAAGCAGCTACGACCACTGCCCCGGCTCTCCTCCGCCACTCCGGCCATGGCGCCAGGCCCCGAAAACGCGGCCGGCCTGGAGGAACGAGCCGCCGTAAAACGGGCGCTGCGCGATTGGGGGTACCTCGATGACGAATGACGGGCGGGTGAGGCGCCGCACCTTGGTCATCGGCCTCGACGGCGCGACCTGGGATCTGCTGGGACCGCTCTGTGAACGCGACCTGATGCCCAATCTGCGCGCCTTGCGCGACCAAAGCCTCTGGGGTGTGCTCAACGCCACCTACCCACCAGTTACGGCCCCTTCCTGGACCACCTTCGCCACCGGCGTGAATCCCGGCCGACATGGGGTGTTCGACTTCTTCACCCTTGAACCCGGAAAATACGGCAAACGACTGATCGACTTGGCGCAGCCCGCCGCGCCGCCGATCTGGCAAAGGGTAAAGGCTGCCGGAGGCACGCCCGTGGTGATCAACTTCCCCGCGCTCTACCCGGCAACTCCCGATTGCGGAGTCTCGGTGGCGGGCATGCTGGCCCCAAACACCGATTCCCGATTCTTCTCCCCGCGCCATCTATTCACGGCGTTGCGCCCACGCGTGGGTGAGTATCAAATCGATGTACGCTGGCCCGGCGGCGGGGCGGAGGCTTTGCCTCGCTATTGCCGCGCGATTGCCGCCCTGACCAGGGCACGGACCCGCTGGGCCGAGGCGATTCTGACCGCCGGTGCGTGGGACCTTGCCATCGTTGTCTATGTCACGCTGGATCGCCTGGGGCACAAGGCTTGGGGAGTTCTACAGCAACTGGCGAGAGGCGACGACAAGCCGGAGACGGAACTGACGGTGGCAGTGGGTGAGGCCCTGACGGAGTTGGACCGCGGTATTGGGCAGTTGCTGGCCATGGCGGGGCCGGATACCGACATCTACCTGGCATCCGATCATGGCTTTGGGCCCGGCGGCGAGGTCTTCGAGCCCAACGTGCTGCTGGCGGAGCGGGGGCTGCTGGCACTGCATGGCGGTCGCACCGCCCTGGTCCGCATGGCGAAGCGGTTGCGCGACGGATTGATCGCGCCGGCGGGGCGGGTGGCGCGAAAGGGCTGGGGGGTGGCCCCAACCACCACCGGACGCGCCTTCGCCCATCTGGTCGATTGGTCACGCACGCGCGCGTTCGCCTTGTCGGTCACTGACATGGGGATCTATGTCAATCAGCAGGGACGCTTTCCACAGGGAATGGTAAGAGGAGAGGCGGACCGCCGGGCGGTGGTGGAGGAGGTGATGGCCTGCCTTGCGGAGTTGCGCCATCCCCTCAGCGGTCGGCGATTGGCGGTCGAAACCCGCAGGCGTGAAGAGATCTTCCATGGACAATGGACAGAGGCGGCGCCGGACCTGCTTTTTGTTGTCGAGGGTGGTGCTCTTCACAGCGGTACGCGCACACACGGTGCGCGGGTCCACGCCGCGGACTTTCTGCGGGGAGACGGCAACCACCGGCAAGAGGGCATATTCGCCTGCCGGGCGGTTGGCATCGGTTCCGGCCGGACTCGTCATCCCTGGGCGATCGAGGACATCGCCCCAACCATTCTGCAACGCATGGGGATTCCCGGTGCCGCGGAGATGGATGGCGTGGACAGGCTGGGCGACAGGTGCAGTGAGAGGCATCGCTGAAAGCAGCAGCCCGGACACGGCCCCCGATTAGTAAACGAGCACCTTGTCTGCTTCCAGAGTCAATTCCGCCAGGTCACCAAGTCGGGTGACCAGGATCCCCGCGAGCAGATCCTCTTCCCGGATTCCTCTCGCGGCACAACACATCCGACAGGCCATCACCGTGCCACGACGGAGGATCGGTTTCAGCATGCGCTCGACATTGTAATAACCTTGCGGGGTATCTTGTCCCTTCTTGCCGCAGAAAACGCCGTCGGCGGTCAAGTACACGCTGAGTTCCAGATCCTCTTCGATCTTGAGCAGTGCATCGGCAAGGCGCAGTGCTTGATAGGCGCGCTCCGACCCATATGGGGCGTCGTGAATAATCATCAAGAGGTTCATCGGGAGATCTCCGCGCCGGCCCCGGAAACACGGGGCCGGTGGGCACTGCGCACACTGCGGGATCGTGTTGCGGAACGCTTCAGTGCCCGCACTGGTTTGCCGGCAATCGCGACTCAGCCAACCACCATGCGCTCATGCATCATTGCCAGAGTTCGATAGATGAAATGAGCGAATTTGGAATAGGGGCAGGTGAGAAAGAGACTCAGCACCACCCCTAGATGAATGACATAGAGCCCACAACTCAATCCGAGGGGCAACACAAACCGCCCGGCTTCGGTCACAACACCGGTAAAAATCACCAGCGCCACAAGGGTGAGAAAGTACGTATCAAACGCAGTCGATGCACCGCCATCATCCGCTTTTGCTTGCCTGCGAAAGAGGATCAGAAGCAGAACACCCGCAACCAGCAGGATCGCCGACAGGTTTCCCAAGAGCTTGAACGGATGCAGCAGCGAAAGCGGCATCGTGGCATGCATGATATAGATCGCGACAATCAGCAGCCCCGACGTCGCGGCAGCGCCGATGAACCCCAGAACCAGAGGCAGATGCCCCTGCCTGCGGGGAGCGGCGGCACCACACTTGGCGAAACGCCTGTGCAAGAGGATCTCCTCAAGAACCGGCCAGAGATTGCCCAGCCATGAACCACGCCGTCGATCCGCGCCTTCCAGGCCGTCCCAATAGCGCTTCCCGCCAGACCAGAGCGCCCACATCACAAACGCCGCCACCGGAAAAAAGACCGCGTAGATCAACCGGTGCGGCACAAACAACTCGTAGGCGAATTCCCCGTGGGGAAAGGGTGCCGCGGGTACCCGCAGATTGCCGGTCAGCCCAAGCAGAACCACAAAGAATAGAATCGGAATACCGATGAGCAGCGGCCAGGTGCGTCCCACATTCGCCACCATCCTCCCCATGAATTGCGGAGCGGAGAAGCTCTCGATCATCTTTGCCCGGATCACCTGCAGCACATCACCGGGA
>JALXCG010000202.1 GCA_026991065.1 Gemmatimonadota bacterium
GCAGGTCATGCCGGTGCATTCCATCTCGGCCGGGCTGGACTATCCCGGTGTGGGTCCCGAGCATGCTGCGCTCGCTGCCAGCGGTCGCGCCTCCTACGCAGCGGTGAGCGATGCCGAGGCTCTCTCCGCTTTCCGCCGGGTCAGTGCGCTCGAAGGGATCATTCCAGCGCTCGAGAGTGCGCACGCTTTTGCCTGGCTGTTCCGCGAGGCGAAGCGGCTTCCGCGGGGGCCGGTGCTGCTCAATGTTTCGGGTCGCGGCGACAAGGATGTCGCGGAGGTGGCGGCGTATCTGTCCGCGGAGAGGGGAACAGGATGAACCTCGCGTCGCTTTTTGAGCGCTTGCGCAGGGCGCGAGCCACGGCTTTTTGCCCCTATTTTACAGTGGGCTATCCGAACGTCGCTGCGTCCATTCGGTGGGCTGAGATCGCCAGTCGATCGGGTGCGCAGGTGATTGAAGTCGGGGTGCCGTTCAGCGATCCCCAGGCGGATGGCCCGACGATTCAGGCGGCGTCGCAGGTGGCGCTGGCTGCCGGTGCGCGGGTTGGTGATGCGTTTGCCATGGTGAGCGCAATTCGGCAGGCGGGCGCGGCACTCCCGGTGATGATGAGTTACTACAACCCGATCCATGCACTGGGGGAAGAGGCCTTTGTGCAGCGAGCTGCCGCCGCCGGCGCCGCCGGGCTGATCGTGCCCGATCTGCCGCTGGAGGAGAGCGGAGCCTTGCGGGAAATCGCGCGGAATCGGGGGCTGGATCTGGTCGCGCTGGTCGCTCCAACCACGCGGGATGAGCGGATCGCGGGAATTGCGGCTCAGGCGGCTGGTTTTCTCTACCTGGTTGCCGTCACCGGAGTGACCGGCGCGCGCCGGGGTTCCCAGAGCGACCTGTCGGCGTATGTCGCTCGTGTTCGGGCGCAAACCGAACTTCCGCTCTGCGTTGGTTTCGGTATCGCCACGCCGGGGGACGGCGCCGCGGTGGCGCAGATCGCCGATGGAGTGATTGTGGGGAGCGCGATTACGGAGTGTCTGAGGAAGGCGTTGGCGGCCGGTGGCGAGGCGGCGGCGGATGCTGCGCTCACGCATCTTGTCGGGGAGTTCTGCGAGGCGGTGAATTCATGAGCACGCTGCTTGTTAGAGGGCGCGGTCCGGTGCATGGAACATTTCTCTTGCCGGGAGACAAGTCGATCACGCATCGCGCCTTCCTGCTCGGCGCCATGGCCCGCTCGCGACTGCGGGTGCGGGGCGCGTTGGAGGCCGCCGATACCGGCCGGACCCTGGCGGCACTGGAGCAACTCGGTACGGGCGTGGAACGGGACCCGGAAGGGGGGATTACGCTGGTCCCGGGCGCCTGGCGCGAGCCGCCGGCGCCGCTGGACTGTGGCAACTCCGGGACGACTCTGCGTCTCCTGGCGGGGATGCTGGCGGCACACCGGTTTACGGTGACGCTCACGGGAGATGAGTCGCTGCTGCGGCGACCCATGCAGCGGATTGTCGTGCCGCTGACGCGCATGGGGGCACGGGTCGAGTCCAGGAGTGGTTGTGCTCCGCTGCGGATCACCGGCGGCAACCTGCTTTGCGGCACGACGCATCAGTTGCCGGTGGCCAGCGCCCAGGTGAAATCGGCGATTCTGCTTGCCGCCGCGCGCGCCGGAGTCGGTGTGCGGCTGCGCGAGCCGGGGCCGTCTCGCGATCACACCGAACGCCTGCTGGCGCTGGCGGGGCGCACGGTGAAGCGTCTCGGCGGCGGCTGGCTGGAACTCAAGGCGGGACCGGGGAATCTGGATCTGCCGGCAGAGCTTTCGGTGCCCCGGGACCCGTCGTCGGCGGCATTCCTCTGGGCCGCCGCGGCAGTCACCGGTGGTCGGGTGGAGACTCCGGGAGTCGGAATCAATCCAACTCGCGTCGGTGTGTTCGCCCTCTTGCGCCAGGCGGGGGTTCGGATCCAAATCACCGATGAGAGAGAGAATGCGATGGGCGAGCCGGTGGCGACGGTTGTTGTGGAGGGGGGAGAGTTGGCGCCGTTTACCCTGGCGGGGGATGAGGTGGTGCGCGCCATCGATGAGATCCCGGTTCTTGCCGTGGTTGCGGCGCGGGCAGCGGGGCGTTCCGTGGTGCGCGACGCGGCTGAATTGCGGGCCAAGGAG
>JALXCG010000203.1 GCA_026991065.1 Gemmatimonadota bacterium
GCCGAACCGGTAGCGCCACTGACGCCGGTCATCGCCACCGCCTCCCCGACGCCGCAAGACGCGGCGCCGCTCTCGACCGAGGCGGCTCCGGCGGCGGCCGACAGTGTGCTCTTCGACGCCGGGCTAGAGCAGCGCCGCATTCAGGCCTACGACCTGGCCACCTACAAACTTTCTCTCCTGCTGGAGCGCCATCCCCGCTCCCGCTATGCGACCGCGGCGATTGTTGAAATCGCCGGAGTTTTCGCCGAGTTGCGCGCCCACAAGAGGGCCGGGCTGGCCCTTGAGAAAGCGCTGACGCGCACCACCTCGCTGGACCCCGATTCGATCCCCCGCCCCGACCTGCTCTGGGCATCGGCCACGGAGCATCTGCGGGCGGAACGCCCTTTTCGGGCCTACGAACGCACCGCGGCCCTGCTCGCCAAGCATCCCGGCCACGCTGCCTTCCTGGACGCGGCCGATACCATGGCGCGCGCCGCGCTGGCGCTCAACCAGCCGGAGAAGGCCCGCGAGGCCCTGCGGCAGGGTCTGAAGCTGGCTACCGACCCCCGCTCGATCTATCAACTGCGGCGCACCGGAGCCACGATCGAAGCCGCGTTCGACAACTACCCGGCGGCTATCGCCCACCTCAACCGGGCGGTCGCTCTACTGCCGGCCCCGCCGCCGCCGGAACTCTGGCTGGAGCGCGCGGATCTGCATTTTCGCGCGGCGCATTTCGATTCCGCGGCGACCGACTATGAACGCGTGCTGGCCAGCCTGGAGGAGGGCAGCGCCACAGTCGATCGCGACTGGGCGCAGTTTCAGGTGGCCAACTGCCGTTTGCGTACGTTCGACCTGACCGCCGCCGACATGGCCTACCGGGAGTACCTGCGCAACCAACCGCGGGGACGCTGGCGATCGCGGGCGGAGTGGCGGGCGCAACTCTGTGCCTGGCTCACGGCCAGTGCGGCCGAAGTGCAGCGGATCACCGGGGTCGCTCCCCCCTGGCAAGCGGAGCAGCAGTCGTGAGTCCCACCCTGCGCAACCTGGAGCGGGAAAACCGGGCGCTGCGGGAAGCGCTGAAGCGCGAACGGGAGCAGCGCCGGAACGCGGAAGCGCGAACCCGGGTTCTGGAAGCGCGACTCCGGATCGGCGGCGACCCGGCGGCGATCGCCCATCAGGTGCGCAACCCGCTCTTCGGCATCGAGGGGTTCGCCGAACTGGCCCGGGGGCGCCACCGTGACGATCCCAAACTGCAGCGCTGGATCGCCCGCATTCTGGAGAGCGTGAACGGTATCGATCGGGCCCTCTCAACGCTGGTCGAACTCGACCGGATCGCGCCCCCCTGCCCGGAGGTCTGCAGCGCCGCCGAGCTGCTGGACGGCGCCCTGGCAGTGCTCTGGGCGGAGCGCCCCGCCTGCCGCGAGGGACTGATCTGGGAGCGCGCGCTGCCGGCGGGGCCACCGCTCAGGGTCGATTCGGCGCTGAGCAAAGAGGCGCTGCTTCACCTCTTGCGCAACGCGGTAGAGGCCGGTGCGAAACGGGTGCGGGTGAGCGCTCGCCCGAGCGCCACCGAGATCGCGTTTGTGATCGAGGATGATGGCGAAGGGATCCCACCGGCGCTGCGCGAGCGGATCCGGCGCATCTTCTTCACCACCCGCGACGGCGCCGACGGCATCGGCTTGAACCGCGCGGAACAGATCGCACTGCTCCACCACGGCACGCTGTCCCTGGAGCCTCGTCCCGGGGGCGGCACCCGGGCCCATCTATTGCTGGGCGCGTTGCCGCCGCCTGCCGATCGCCCCGCCGGCGCCGCCGATTCCACCGCGGGGACCGCCGCAATCACCTCCGCCGCACGGGCGGACAGAGAGATCCCAAGCAGATGAAAAAACGGATTCTCGCCATCGATGACGATCCCCTGGTCCGCGAACTGATCGGTGATGTACTGGAGGAGGAGTTCAACGTCTGCACCGCCGCCACCGGCCAGGCGGGGATGGCGCTGCTGGATCGGGAGGCTCCCGATCTGCTGCTGCTCGATATCGGCCTGCCGGATGCCGATGGCCTGGAACTGCTCGGCGAGATCCGCAAACGGCCGGCCCCGCCGGTGGTGATCATCATGACCGCCAACTCCTCCATTGAGGGCGCGGTGGAGGCG
>JALXCG010000204.1 GCA_026991065.1 Gemmatimonadota bacterium
CTAGTTCTGTGGAGCCGAATCTTCTGTGTTTCACGCCGGCCCTGGCGATGAGCCCCCGACAGACACCATGTTGGCGAACAGAGGTTGGCCCGACCTCCTACGGAACAGACACAATTCCCTTCATGATGCCGTTGCCGCCACTGCCGGCATAGAGCAGGGACGGGTTCGACGGATCGATCGTGATCACACTGAAGTACAGCACGCCCAATCCGTGATTGATCGGCGCCCAGCTGTTTCCCGCATTCATGCTCCTGAAGATACCCCGGCCACTGCTCAGGTCGTGGAAAGGATCGTCCGATGTGGCCGCATAGATGATCCTGCTGTCCACCGGACTGATCTTCACCGACATGACATTGAGATTGTCCAACGCGCCAAAGCCGCGGCTGCCGTTGGTCCAGGAAACGCCGCCATCGGTACTCTTGTAGACACCACCGAAGTAGGTAACCTGCCGGGTGTGGTCATAGTCGCCGTTGACGGCCGAATAGATGATTCGGGAATCGTTGGGATCGATGGCGATATCCAGAACCGACATCTGCGGCGAATCGCGGTCGATGCGACTCCAACTGGAGCCGGCGTCGGTGGATTTGAACAGACCTCCCTGGATCGTGTTCAGGACCCCTCCGATCTCAATCAGCCTGGACCTGAGCCCGGCGTAAAGCAGATCCGGATTGTTCGGGTCGACGACGACCTTGACCACCTGCTTGTTGCCGCTCAGGCCCAATCCGTTGCCGGCGAATGACCAGTTGAGACCGCCGTTGGTCGACTTGTAGACGCCGTTCCCGTAGCTCGCGGCATAGAGCGTCCTCGAATTCGGCGGACTGGATTCATCCAATGCAATCGACCAGATCTGGGCATCGGGAAGCCCATCGCCGAGCGGGGTCCAGTGCTCGCCGTAGTCGAGGCTCACGCAGACCTCGCCCTCATTGGATTCCCACCACCCGGTCGCGGCCCAGATGACATTGGGGTTCACGGGATCGACGATGATGGAAAAAGTGTTGGAATCGTAGTTCATCCCCTGGGTCATCCTTTTGAAGGAAACCCCGCCGTCGGTGCTCTTCAGGAACCCCATGTCCCAGTAGCCGGCGTAGATCTTGTTCGAATCCGTCGGGTCGACCACGATCTCCTGAACACAGGTCGTCTCCATGCCGGTGCCCTTCCAATACCCGGAACCGACCGGCTCAGTGTAAACCTGATCCCAGGCCAATCCGGCATCCTCGGTCTTGAACAGGTGTGTGGAAGTCCCGAAGTAGACCCGGTCCGTGTTGTTCGGGTCGATGGCCATGCACTTCACGAAGAGACCGTGCTGGTCGATCCAGCCCATGTCGACATTCTGTTGCGGCGGTTCGCCCCTGCTCACCCAGGTCCAGTGGTTTCCGCCATCCACGCTCTTGTAGACCCCGGGATCCGGCCACCATGGAGTATGCCCGACATAAAGGGTTTGCGGGTTCTGGGGATCGATAAGGATGGTGGGGTAGTTGCTCGTGAGCCCCTCCTCCGGCCCCATCGCGTGAGGCAGGCCGCTGTTCTTGGCGACCCAGCTCTTGCCGCCGTCGAAGCTCTTGTAAACGCCACCTTGCCAGGTTCCGCTGCCGGGTTCGGCCCACAGAGTTGTGTAGAGGATGCGGGAGTCGGATGGATCGATGGCCAGGCCCATGGCGAGCCGGTGGGGCAGGCCTGCATTCCGCGGTGTCCAGGTCGCGCCGGCCGAAGTGCTGCGGTAGATGCCGGTGCTCGTCGCGGCGTAGAGCAGATTCGAGTCCTCGGGATCGATCGCCAGCGAATAGACCATGGCGGTGGAATCGATTCCCGTGCCCTGGATCAGCGTCCAGTTCTCGCCGAAATCGGCGCTCTTGTAGATTGCCCCCCGAACCCCTGACGTCTGCCAGTGGTATCCCTCAAGCTCACCATACCCGGCCCGGGGAATGCCGACCCCGGCATAGAGGATGTTGGGGGAATTGGGGTCGACCAGGATGTCGCTGATCGGTGCGCTGAAGGAATACTCATCCACGGGTGGGAATCCGGATCTCTTGCTTACCCAGTGGTCGCCGCCGTCGGTGGACTTGTAGATCCCCCCCCGGGTCGCGGCATAGAGCGTGGAAGGCGTCCGCGGGTCGTAGGCGATGTCCTCAA
>JALXCG010000205.1 GCA_026991065.1 Gemmatimonadota bacterium
CCACGCGCTGCCGGCCGGGCTGCCGGCGGGCGACTACACAGTTACACTCTATGCGGGAGTCTATCCCGATGCGCCCGCCGACTCGACGAGTTTGCACTTTGTCAAGAGCGGCGGGCGCGGGCGGTAGCGGCGCCGGCGGATCAATAAAAAGTGTAGCGAATGAGGTTGCTGACCACGCAGGCAGCGGGGTCGACAGCCTGAATCAGAATCGTCACGCCGGCGGCGGCGGGCGGCACATTCGAGCTGAGCAGGGCGACTCCATGCGCGTCGGCAACCGGAGAGCCGACAATCTTCGGCGACGCAATGTCAACCACCAGGCCGGAACAGCCGGGCACCGGCGTGCTGCCGGCGGCAAACCCGTAGACGAAATAGATGGCGTCGCCGGGGACCGCGCCGATGCTGTAGAAGTCGTTGCTCCGGCCTGAATTGCCGGGAACCGGCTGCATCAGCATCAAGCTGGCGGGGTCGAGACGGAACGCCTTGTTGTAGAGAGTCTGTTGATCGGTGCCGTAACCCACGATCTGCCCGGCGAGGTTCACGCCGGTGGCCTCCACGAGATAGATCGGGCAATCCGCGACCAGCGCATTCAGGTCGTAGATCTGGTCGTTCAGCCACATCGTTGCGGTGCGCCCGTGCTCGGGGCCGGGGGCATCGGAGTAGCCGGCGATCAAGGCGCCGTCGCTGATATCGTGGGCATCCGCATAGAGGGTGTCAACGGGTGACAGGCAGCCCAGGTCGGTCAGGTGCCAGCCATCGGCGCGCTCATCGTAGCGACAGGCCGTGCTGGGGGCGCTGAACGAAGCGTAGAAGAAACCCACCACCTGCTGCGAATTGTTGACACCGTTGGCAAAACTGTCGCCGCCGCCAGGCCGCGGATCGATGTCGACCAGGGGGCCGGCGCCGGGCCAGATGAAGGCGTGACCGGGCGCCACGCCGCGGGTCGAAAAACCGACGATATCTCCGGCCGAATTGACGCCGAACGCGCGACTCCAATCGGTGGGGTTGCCGGTCAGGGTGCCGAGAGAGACGGCGCTGCCGGGTTCCAGATCCCAGTAGGCGGCGTGGGGTGTGGTGCCCGCCGGCAGCAGTTGCGCGTAGCCCACCGCGCGGTGAAAACCGTGACCGGGGAGAAACTCGATATCCTGCGCGTTGGGATCGATGTAGCCGGACGGCGGCGGCATCACCGGCAGCATGGGGCCGCCGGGCGGATCGTAGAAGCCGTTCATGTTGAGGGTGCCGAATTGATCGGAGTTGCCGGCGGCGTGGCGGTCCGAGGCGACCGCCAGTCCTTCACTCTCGCCGGCGGGACCGACCAGGGTTCCGAGATCGCTCATGATGGCAGTGGCGGCATCCCAGTAGAAAGCGTGGCGGACGGTGATCCCCACGGTCGTGGCGCTGCCGACCACGTCACCGTCGGGGGTGACATCCCAGGCCCAACTGCTGTTGCCGCCGGGAAGATTGCCGAGCAGGGTGATGTTGAAAGCGGGCGTGGTATCGGCCGCGGCCGGAGCGGCAAGGCCGGTGAGCAGAAAGGCGGCGGCACCGAGCAGAGCCGCCGGGCGGGAGAAGAGAGCCGTGTTGGACATTGCCAGTTCCTTTCGGTCCCAGCGCGGCGCGCGCTGACCGGCTCCGGACCATTTCCGGAGCTGTTTTCGGGACCCAAAGAAGTAGTGGGCGAGGGCTCTCTTTTTCGTGGTGGGCCGGGGTGCATGCCCGACCCGCGGCAGGCTCCTACAGCGCCCGATGCGCCTCGATCAGCCGCTCGACCACCTCCGGATCGGCCAGGGTGGTGAGGTTGCCGAGGTTGTCATACTCGGCCGCCGCCACTTTGCGCAGAATCCGGCGCATGATCTTGCCGCTGCGGGTCTTCGGCAGCCCCGGCGCGATCAGAATCCGGTCCGGGGTGGCGATCGGGCCGATCACATGCCGCACCTGCTCCTTGAGGGCGCCGATCAGATCGGCCGGCGCCAGATCGTCGGCCGCGGCATTGAGGATCACGTAGGCGAAAATCCCCTGCCCCTTGATCTCGTGCGGATAACCGACCACCGCGGCCTCGGCGACCGCCTCGTGGGCAACCAGGGCCGACTCCACTTCGGCTGTGCCCAGGCGATGCCCGGAGACGTTGATCAC
>JALXCG010000206.1 GCA_026991065.1 Gemmatimonadota bacterium
GCGGATTCGGCCAGGAAGGGACGGCCCGGCGCGGCATCCTGCCCCGCTGCGAACCGCGCCGGTGGAGAGGACTTCCGTTGCCGGAGCGGTTTCAAAAAGAAGAAAGGCGAACCGGCCCGGGCGCGGCGGACGGAAGGGCGCGTGGCCCGGAAATTGCCCGCCGCGGTTGCCCCGGTGCGCGAGGTGTTCAAATCGGGCGACTGGTCGAAAAGGGAAAGGGGAGGGGTGGGTGCGGCCTTTCATCTCGAGTTTGGAACTGGACCATGAGACGGACAATGAACTACGCCGGGCGGCTGGCGGTTGCGCTGCTGCTCGGGTCGCTGCTGGTGAGCTGCTCGGTGGAGCCGGCGGGTGAGGCGCATGTAGGGGCGATCGAGGGGCGTTTGACGCGCGAGGATGGGGCTCCGGCGGTCGGGGCGCTGGTGAGTGCCGGGGGGCTCAGCGTGACCGCCGGCGGCACCGGTGAGTTTCGCCTGGAGCCTTTGGCGGACGCCACTTACGAGGTGACGATCGAGCTGGACGGCTACGGCTTGACGCGCCGCACGGGGGTCAGGATCGCCGGGCAGACGGCGGTGGATCTGGGGACGATTGCGCTGCTGGAGGAGCGCGATCTGGGAGCGGCGATCGCGGCCGGCGAGGTGAACCTGGAGCGCGACCGGACCTATCGGGTGGAGGGGCTGGTGGAGGTTGCCGCGGGTGTGACGCTGCACCCGGACGAGGGCACGCGGCTGGTCTTTCTGGACGACGCCAAGCTCGAGGTGGATGGGGTGCTGTGGGCGGCGCCGGCGACGGTGCCGGTGGAGTTCGCGGCGCGTGGCAGTGGCACGACCGGGGTGGTGCTGCGCGCCGGGTCGGGGCCGCACCGGCTGGAGAATTGTCGTTTCACCGGGCTGTATGAAGGGGTGGCGATCGCCGAGCAGGTGGAGAGTGCGGTGGTGAACTGCGCCTTTTGGGAGATGGGGCGGGTGGCGCTCTATGTTTCCGGCTCGGCGGTGGAGATGGAGCGCTGCGCGGTGACCGGGGGGACCTATGGGGTGGAGGCGTTCGATTCGCCCGGGGTGACGATTCGGGAGAGTTCGTTCGAGAGTTTGGCGCTCTCGGCGGTGGTCGCCAGCAATGCGGTGATCGATCTGCAGTGGAACGATTTTGTGGGCGGCGGGACCGGCGTGGAGATCAAGGGCGGCGTGTCCTCGGTGCTGCGGCATAATTCGTTTGTTGACAATCAGTTCGGGATTACCGGGGCGCGCTGCGCGGTGGTTCCGGGCGAGACCTGGGTGGAGGCGAACGAGTTCGTGGGGACCACCGACACCGATCTGCAACTGACCCTCAACTGCTATCCGCAAGTAAGCGGGAACAACTTTTCGCAGACCTCGCGGCTGGCGCTCTCCAGTCCGGCGAATGCGCTGGCCGATTCGCTGCGGGCGCTCAACAACTACTGGGGCACGGCGGATGCGGCGCGGGTTCCGGGACGGATCTACGATGCGCGCGATCTGGCGTCGCGGGCGGTGGTGCTTTATGAGCCCTTTGCGGTGGCGCCGCTGAGTGATGCCGGGAGTGGCTGAGTCGAGATCGGGACGGCGGGCCGCGGGCGCGGGCGAAGCGGCGCGACCGGGGAGAGGTTTTTTGTTACCTTCGGTGCGAATCGCCGCTTCCGCGCTGAGCCTCTGATCTGGAGAGTTTTTCGATGTCGCAATCGCCGCAGTCGTCACAGTTGTCGCAACCGCCGTCGTCCGGAGGAGAGGTGGAGTCGCGCCTGATTGTGGCGCTGGATCTGGAGGAGATCGATGCCGCGTTGCGGGTGGCGCGGCAGTTGGTGGGCGTGGTGAAGACGCTGAAGATCGGGCCGCGGCTCTTTGTGAGCGCCGGGCCGGCGGGGGTGCGCGCGGTCCAGGAGCTGGGTTTCGACATCTTCCTGGATCTGAAGTTCCACGATATCCCGGCCACGGTGGAAGGGGCGTGCCGGGCGGCGGCCGGGCTCGGCGTGCGGATGCTGACAGTGCACACGGCCGGCGGGCGGGAGATGCTGGAGGCAGCGCTGCGCGGGGCGCGCGAAGGGAGCGCGGAGGGCGCCGGCGACGGAGCGCGGCCCCGGGTCCTCGGCATCACGGTTTTGACCAGTCTGGCGG
>JALXCG010000207.1 GCA_026991065.1 Gemmatimonadota bacterium
GTCCAGCTCCGGGTTCCACCGGGCGTGAATCCGGGGGTCGGCGCTGCCCTCTTCACAGCGCCAGCGGCCGCGCAGAGTGGCCGCCGCGGCCAGCCGCGCCGCCGGCTGCGCCAGCGCCGAGATGCGTGCGCCGCGCATCCGGCCGGAAAAGGGCGCGACGGCGGCGTTCGGGTCGCGGCCCAGCCACAGGGCGGTGCCGGGCGCGGGCGGCTGCGGCCACAGATCGCTGCCCCGGGTCGCCACCCGTTCGCCATCCAGCCAGATCTCCAGGTGAGCGTCGCCGGCGGTCGCCGCCACGTGGTGCCAGCGATCCGCATCGAGCAGTCCGGGCGCGCTCTCCACCCGCAGCGAATCGATCCCATCACCCGCCTCCCAGCGCAGACCGCCGCCACTGCTGATCGCCAGGGCATAGCCGACCGGTGGCACGCCGCCGCCCGGCGTGTCGCGAAAAGAGAGCAGCGCGCTGTCCCGGGTCAGAGCCGCCGCGCCGGGTCGCAGCCAAAGCTCAACGGTCAAGCCACCGGCCGGCGCCAGGTCGGGATGAAACGGGGCTTCGACCTGGTCATCGATGCCGTCGAATTGCAGGGCGGCTCCCCAACCATCCGCGACCCAGGCGGGATCCGCCTGATCGCTGCCGGGGGTGGTGCCGAGCATGGCCGAGTGCCCGCGACCGGAGCGATCGCCGATCTCTTGAGTTGGTGCGCCGGCGGTGAAGAACCAGGCGGCCGCCAGAGCGTGGGAACGGGCGATCTCGGCCGGCGCCAGAGCACGTCGCACCACGCCGGCCTCATCCAGGAGCCCGTCCAGGTAGTACGCGTCCCCCGGGTAGCGACCGAGATGAAGGTCGACGCTGGCGGCCGCGGGCAGCGCGGTCGCGGCGAAGCGCTCGCTCTCCCGCCCATCGACAAAAAGCCGCACAGTCTCACCGTCGGCGCTGGCGGCCAGGTGCCGCCAGCGGTTCGGCTGCGCCACATTGGAGATGCTGCGAAAATAGCGGGTTACCGCACCATCGCCGAAATCCAGCGCCAGCGCCTGGTAGGAGAGGCGCAAACGGTAGCCATTGGTCCCGGTGTCCCACTTGTTGCCCAGCACTTCCTGCGCCCGGTCCAGGCGCCGCGGTGCCACCCAGGCCTGGACGGTAAAGGGCTGCTGCGCCAGCGCCAGCGAATCGGTCAACGGGATCCGCGCGACGTCATCCACGCCATCAAAATCAAGGCCGCCACCAAAAAGCGCCGGCCAGCGCAGCGGATCGGTCTCCTCCACCGCCGGTGAGTCGCCCAGGTAGCCATCGGCGCCCTGGCCGGAGGTATCGACCACGCTCTGCCCGCCGGGAGCATCCAGCAGCCAGTAACCGGCGGAACCGGAGGGTGCGACCGCGGCGTGCACGGAGGTGGCGGCGGTCAGGGTGGCGGCAAGTGCAAAAAGCTCGAATCGGTTCATCCGCCCGGCTCCCATTGTTCCAGCGCGGCCAGCAGGCGGCGCACCTCGCGTTGCAGATCAGCCAGGGCCACGCCCCAGCGTGGAGGATGAGCGCGTGCTCTCAGCTCCAACGCGGCCGCCGCCAGCGCGGCCGGAGTTGCGCCGAGAGTCTCCAGGGTGCCGCGCAGGCGGTGGGCGAGAGCAGCGATCCGCGCTGGATCGCCGGCGCCGCCCGCTTCCGCGGCCGCCGTCAGGCCGGACAGGGCCTTCTCGATGCTGGCGCGCGCCAGCTCCAGCAATTCCGGCAGAAGCTCGCGCTTGCCGCCGGCACGCGCCAGCAGTTCGCGCTCGCTGAAAAGCTCCGGCGCCGCGCGGGCAGCGCGGGCGGCGCGGGCGGCGCGGGCGGAACGCGCTGCCCCGGTTTCATCCGCCGTCGCGCGGGTGGCTTCCGCTCCGGGGCCGGCGCTCGCGGTCACACCCACTGCCCCAGTGGCATCCGCGCCCGGCGCCGTGGCCGCCAACTGCCGCCGCATCGCCGCCAGCAGATCGGCGGGCGCCAGCGGGCGCGGCAGAAGCTCGTGAATGCCGGCGCGAATCGCCCGCGAATGCAGCGGCGGACCGACCCCGGCGGTCACCGCCACCACCGGCAGATCGGGCGGCAGTGGCGTGAGCCCGGCGCGAATCGCCCGCACCAGGTCGAAACCGC
>JALXCG010000208.1 GCA_026991065.1 Gemmatimonadota bacterium
GCATTATGCGCTCCCCGCGCTCCCCATGCTCCGGCGTGGCCCCGATTCGCAGCGCGAAATCACCATCGGGCAGCGCATAATGCAGGGCGAAGCGCCCCGCCGAATCGGTGCGGATCCGGTGCCCATTCACCAGCACCCGTGCCCCCGGCTCACTGTCGCCATAGATCGCGATCACCGCATTGACCCGCAGTTGAAACGGCTTCTCCTCCGCCGCGGCGACCTTCCGGCGCACCTCCGGCGGCTCCGCCCTCGCCACCTGCGCGACCTCTGCCACCCCGCCCGCGCCGGACCCCGCCGCCCGGTTCCAGGAGGAGGGGCTGGCGACCCCGGCGCCACCCTCGGGCGCCGAAAAACCGCCCCGCGGCGACGCGCCCCGCTCCGCACCCCCTGAATCCACCGCGGCCATCTCCGCCGCCGGCCCGTGCTTCGGCGTGGCCGGAGACTCCGGCGGCTTCGCCACCCGGGTACGCGCGACCAGCGGATTCGCGCTCCACGCTTCCCCGGTGCTTGCGCCTGCCGCGTCGCCTTCCACCGCTTCTCCGGCCGCCGCCGAACCGGCATCACCCGCCGCGCCCTCGGCGCCGTCACCTCCGGGCTTCTCAGCCGCGCCGTCCTCCGCCCCGCCGGCCGCCCGCGCATCGCGCCTGCCCGCGCTCGCGACCCGCGCCTCGCCGGCTTCCAGCGCCGACGTTCCGGTCTCGCTCTCGGTCTCGCTCTCCGGCGCCGCGTTCAGCACTCGAAACGGCACATCCGCCGGCACCGCCACAAAAGTCTCCTCACCCGGCTGCGTCGTCTCCGCCGGCGCGGTCACCATGCGCGACGCGCCCATCTCCAGGAACCGCCCGTCGGCCGCGCGGTAGCCCAGATGCACACTGAAGCGCGCTCCCGGCTGCTGATGCCGGAAATACCAATCGCGCGCGCCGGGCGGCAGCTCCACCTCCTCCACCACCCGCGGCTCCGGCCCCTCTTCGAGCAGACGCAGGCGGTGCACCCCATCGACCGCCGCGCGTCGCCCCGCCTCCAACTGTTGGTCGGTGAAGTCCCAGTAGGCAAAAAGGGTGCGCGGGTCGCGCGCGGTCAGAAAGATGCGCCGCGAGCCATAGGCCGGCGGCAGATCGAACCGCTCCTCCGGCTCGGCATCCTTGGCTTCGACATCCTCTGCCCCGGCATTCTGCGCCCCGACCCCCTTCGCCCCGGCATTCTTGGCCCGGCCGACATTCGCCCCGGTCGCGCCCGCGGTCGCCGCCTCCGGTTCGACCTGTGCCTCGGCGACTTCCGACCCACCGCTCGTGGCCGTCGGCTCCGGAACAGCCGCTGTCGCCCTCTCCGGTGCCTCCTCGGCGAGCACCCCGGCCACGCCCTCTTCACCCCTCGGCTGCGCATCGCCGGTGGTAAACTTCGCGCCGACTTTTGGGTTCGGCCGCAGCCGCGGCTCCACGGCTCCCGCCGTTGCGGCGCCCCTCTGCTCCGTCTCAACCGGCGCCGGCGCCTTGACGCTCAGCCTCTCCCGCTTCCCGACCCGCTTTGCCGCCGCCGTCTTCCGCGCCCCGCTCCCCTTTGCGGTTGCCGGCACCCGGTCGGATTTCGCCCGCGCGCCCGCGTCCGCCTTGCCCGTGGCCCTCTTGGCCGGCGTTCTCTTCCCCTGCGCCGCAGCCTTGGTTTCTGCCGGCTCCTTGACCTTCGCCTTTGCCTTTGCCGACCCCTTGGCCTTCGCTTTTGTCGCCCCCTTCGCCTTTGCCGGCCCCTTGCCTTTCGCCGTCGCTTGCGCCGCCCCCTTCGGCGCCGCCAGCAGCGCATCCACCAGCTCCGCTTTGCGCAGACGCGAATACCCCCGCAGCCCGGTTTCCCTGGCCAAGGCCACCAGTTGCTTGCGGGTCTGCCGCTCCAATTGGACTCGATCAAACATAAGAATCACTCATCTCCCCGCAGCCGCGGGGAACCTCTGAATACCGACAGGTGAATGCCGACAGGTGGAGAGCGCGCCGGGGATCTCCGCGACCGACCGGCCCGCGGCGCCCCGAACACTCCATGTGCAGCGCGCGAAGGTAGCATACTCCGAACTTCCCGCCGTGCCCCACTCGTTGGCCCGCGGAATCTCTGCCGGCGTCGCCCCGTATCCCGCAC
>JALXCG010000209.1 GCA_026991065.1 Gemmatimonadota bacterium
GGGCGGGGCGGGATGGAGAGTTCAACTCTATCGGCAACCCTCTTTGTGCGCAATTGGGGGCGTGGCGGGCTGACGACAAAAAAATGTGGCAAAAACACGGGGTTGCCCGGCTCCTCTTCCTACGCGGCGATTGAGTTCGCGTTCGCGGGAACTGCCCGCAACGCGCTCAATCAACTTACTGGAGTGAGACCATGGCAAAATCCAGGCGAATTGCTCGCATCAACATTGGACTGGCGGCGTCTCTGGCGATCGCGACTTTGGCGGGACCGGCAAGTGCGCTCAAAGAAGCGACTCTCTACTATGTCAACAATCACGATTCGGCCGATGGCGCTTGCGGCGGCAGCAGCTTTTCCTGGGGCGACAACACCGTCGACTATCTTGCCGACAAGCTGAATGACTGGGATTGGGATCGAGTCTATGAACACAGCAATCTGTGGGTCGATTTCCGGGACCTGGCCGATGTTGATGAGGACAGCGGCGGCAATGACAGCGCCGATCCCGCCGGCGTGGATTCCGCTGATCTGGGCATGATCTACTCTCACGGTGGTGTCTCCGGCTGCTCCGATGATGTTGCCTACTCCTATGTAAAAATGGGAGACGCCGACACCGAGTGCAAAGTGCGTTACGGCGCACATTCGAGCAAGAATGACGTTTGGTGGGGAGATACCGATCTCAACATCATGATCATCGACACCTGTTACAGCGTCCACAAATGCGCTTTCAATGACGGAGCATATTTTGTTGCCTCCGGCAACATGGGGGCGATCCTCGGTTTCCATGGAATCAGCTACGACAGCAGATACCACACCAACGACTTCGAGAACTTCGTCGACGACTCCCGCTACGATGGCTTGGGCGACAACTGGGTCGACGATATGACCTACCGCTGGATCGGCTGGGACAACGACGAGTGTGGAACCGCGGTAACCTTCGGCGCCAGCGAGTCTGATTGCAACTACGTCTTCCAATGGGGCGGTCTCGAAGACTGGAAAAGCATCAGCAGCCACCACACGGCGACGTTCTACTACATCGAAGGCTGCAACCCAAGCGGCGGCAACAAGCTATAGATCGGCGCGCTGCTCTTTCCCTGCTTCCCCTTTCTACCATCAGATTGCGGTGCGGACCGGTGGTTCCGCGCCCCCCTGGAGTCCGAAAATGCGAATCAATATGAACGACCGGCAAAACCGACTTGCAACCCTGGCCGCGACACTCATTCTGGGCCTGGCCACTACCCCCGCGGGCGCGGCCGTGACCGATGCGGCGGTGAGCGGCGCGCCGCGGGTGGATTCTGCCGTGGCGATGGCCGGCGCGGCGCAGATCCCCGCGCTTCTTCAAGAATACAACATTGCCCATGAACTCAACCTGCTGGCGGCGAGTGACTACGCGCATCCTGGACTGGCGGATGCGGCACCCGGCGCGATTCAGGATATTCTCGAACAAGCCGGCGACGAACCGGGTCACTATCAGATCAACTCCGACGATCCGGCGACTCTCTTCATTGTCAATCGCAGTCGTGATTTCGGGGTAGTTCAGCCGGGCAACGAGGTGAGCCGGACCGAGATCGAAACCAGCGCGCGGCAGCTCCTGGCACGCCTGGGAATCGAGGAGTTCGACATCTCGGAGCTGCGGGTGCGACGCCTGATGCGTGCAACTTCGGATGCGCCCGATTCACCCCAGCCGATGGCGTACAAGGTGTTTGGCGATCTTCACATCGGCAATGCGCGGGTCGAGGGCCCCAAGGTGCTGATCAGTTATTACCTCGATGGGGTGTTACAGAAGGTGCGGATCCACTGGCCGCGGATGGAGATGGATCCGGCGTTCATGGGCGTGAACTGGACCATGGAACGGATTCTGCCTCAGGTGCAGGCCGCGGTCGCCGCACATCCGCTGGGCAGCATCGATGGCGCGCTGCGCTTGAACGTTGCCTATGCGCTCGAAGCCGGGCTGCTGCGACCCGTGGTCACGGTGACCGGAATGCTCTCCGATGGCGACGGTTCGGGACGCTGGGGCATCCTGGAGATTCCGGTTCAACCGTGAGTCGACGCTTTGGCGCCTGAGATGCGGGGGCGACGATCCGTGGTTGATCGCCGCCCCCGTTCGCGTGCCGCCGGGAGCGGCGGG
>JALXCG010000210.1 GCA_026991065.1 Gemmatimonadota bacterium
CGGGCTTCCGGCGGAGGTTGTGTTGCGGCTGGATGAGCTGCGCCGGCAGCCGATTACGGCCACGTTGTGGGGTGTGCTGCGGGTGACTTATGTGGATCGGCTGCTGATCATGGGGGGGGGCGTGGCGGTGAGTGCGGCGGCGTGGTTGTTTCTGCCGCCCTTGACGGCCGCGGGGGTTGCGGGCGCCGCGTTGTTGGCGGCGCTGTGGCTGCTGCGTCGCGAGGGGCGCAAGCGCAATCTGGATCCGGCGCACTGGATGCCGGCGACGGCGGCGAAGATCCAGCGGCACGTGGATGTTCCGGTGGTGGTTTTTGGGCATACGCACAATGCCGCGCAGGAGCCGCTGGAGGGGGGGGCGTGGTATTTCAATACCGGCACCTGGATCGATGGGCAGGACGCCGGGGATGGAGTTCCTTTTACCCATCTCTTGGTGGAACGAACCGAGGCTGGGATCCATGCCGGGATGTACCGCTGGGAAGAGGGCGAGAGCGTGCCGCTTTTCGACAGTGCGCCGCCCGTGATTTCGTGGCCGCCGGTGGCCGCCGAGGTCCAACGAGAAAGGGCCACGAACCTGGGGGGGAAGGTTCGTGACCCGTTTCTTGGGGCACACGGATCATGACGTTGGGGGGACGACGGGTTGATCGGTGTGCCCGGGGATCTTCGCATTTGGGGGGCATCGAAGATCCCGTCGGACGAGGCTGATTGGGGGGAATCGTGTTCCGGCGGCCGATTGGGGGAATCGCTTCGCCGGTCTTCTCGTCCGATCTATGTGCCAGTAAGATGGCATGGGAATGTTACGAAGATGTGAACTCATGTGTTGAATAAGTGAAATTTTTCCACTTTTGCCGGCAAGGAGCGTGTCGCGCATTGGCTTTCGAGCCCCGTATTCGGGCCTGTTTCGAGATCAAGGCGCTGAGTCCGCAGGAAGGCTGGTTGCCTTTCAAGGACTTGGCAACGCAGAGATCGGAGCAGGAACGAGTGCGGGGCGACGTGAAGACAATGCGCGACACGCTCCTAGTGCCAGGCGGGAGGCGAATTCGATGCGACTGGCGACTTTTCAGGTGGGCGAGGTGGAGCATTTCGGAATCTTTATGGTCGATCGCTATCTGGCGCTGGACACGGTTGGCGATCCCGATTTGTGCGATGCCCGCTCTTTTTTGGCGGCGGGCGAACGCGGGATGCGGCGCGTGGCACTGCTCCTGGCGGGGCCGGAACGCGATCATCTGCCGGTTTTTTCTCCCGATGCGGTTCGTTTGTTGCCGCCGGTGCGGCATCCCGGCAAGGTGATCTGCGTGGGACGCAACTACTCTGAACACTGCACCGAGCAGGGGCGGCGCCCGCCCGGCGAGCCGATTCTATTCGCCAAGTTCGCGGCCTCCTTGGTGGGGCACGGGGGCGCGGTGGTGCTTCCGCCGCAGTCGCGGAAGGTGGATTTTGAGGCGGAGTTGGCTGCGGTGATCGGGCGTGAGTGCGACCGCGTTCCGGTGGTGCGGGCGCTGGAGCATGTGGGCGGCTATGCAGTCTTCAACGATATATCCGCACGCGATCTGCAGGCGCGTGACAAGCAATGGGTGCGCGCGAAGAGTTTTCGCACTTTCGGCCCGATGGGACCGCACCTGGTCACGCCGGATGAGGTAGGCGATCCGCAAGCGCTCCACATCACGCTGCGGCTGAATGGGAAGCTGATGCAGGACGCCAGTACGCGGCAGATGATTTTCTCGGTGGCGGAACTGGTAAGTTTTGTTTCCCAAGTGGTGCGCCTCGACCCCGGAGACGTGATCGCGACCGGAACTCCAAGTGGGGTTGGGGCATTTCGTGATCCGCCGCGCTTTTTGGCCGCTGGTGACCGGATGCAGGTTGCGATCGAGAGGGTGGGAGTGTTGGAGAACGAAGTGGTGGACGACGTCGGTGGAGAGGCGGAACGGTGAGCGGGAAGGTTGGGGTGCGCCGGGCGGCCGCGTGGCTTGGGCGAGGCGTGGCGCTGTTCCTGCTTTTGCTGTTGGTCGCGGTGCTCCTGGCTTTCATCGATTGGCAGCCGGACGGGAGTGGTGGCGGAGCGCCGGGTGTGGCTGGTGTGGGGGCGCGGGTGGTTGCGCCATGGCAAGCGCCGATCGATGCG
>JALXCG010000211.1 GCA_026991065.1 Gemmatimonadota bacterium
GCGGCGAATTGCGCCGCTACGCACTCATTGGCACCGGCAATTACAATGAGGTCACCGCCAGGGTGTTTTCCGACATTCACCTGATGACCGCTGATCCGGAGTTGACCGCTGAAGTGGAGCAGGTGTTCGCGCTGATTGTGCGGCCCTATCAGAAAGCCCGGTTCGAACATCTGCTGGTGTCACCTTATAACCTGCGCGATCGAGTTTTGGCGCTGCTCGATCGCGAGATCGCTTTTGCTCGCGCCGGCGTGGACGCCTGGGCCGAGATCAAGCTCAACAATCTCGCCGACGACCAGATTGTCGAGCGTCTCTATGCCGCGGCTCGCGCCGGCGTGCGCTTGCGGCTCAATGTTCGCGGCATGTTCTCGGTGCAGCCGGGGATTCCGGGCGTAAGCGAGGGGATCGAGGCGATCGGATTGGTGGATCGTTTTCTTGAGCATGCGCGCGTTCTGGTTTTCGGCAATGGCGGCGATCCCGCAGTCTGGATCGGTTCAGCCGACTGGTTGCCGCGCAATTTCGACAAGCGGATCGAGGTGATGGCGCCGATTCGCAACCCGCGGCTGCGCCGGCTCCTGCTGGACACTCTTGCGATACAGTGGCGCGACAACTGCCGGGCGCGGGTGCTCGATGCCAAGCTGAGCAACGGCTATCGTCGCGACGGCGCTGAACCCCTGCGTGCCCAGGAGGCAACCTACGATCTGCTGCGGAGCTATCTGCGTGAGGTCCGCTCCTAATCGATATACCCCAGAGAGCGCAGGCGTTCGGTCGTTTCCCGGCGCAGCTCGCTGTCGTCCATCTGCTCGATCTGGAGATGGCTGGCGCCGGTTCGCTGGCGGTAGGCGTCGAGGGCCTGGGCGAAGGAGTGAAAGATGGCCGGTTCTTCCCGCCGAATGTCGTGAGTTTCCCCGGGGTCGGCGCGCAGATCGAAGAGCAGCGGACCTTCCTGGTAGCCGACCGGCTTGTTCTTCTTGCGGACGCGTTTGCGCGAGTAGTCGAACCAGATCAGCTTGTGGTCGAGCGAGCGGGCTACCTGGGCGTTGTAGCAGGTGGAGAAGGCGAGAGTGGGCAACTGGTCGGCGTGTTGCAAGAGGTCGACCCCCTGGAATGGGCTCGGAATCGGGAGCCCGGCCCGCGCCATGAGAGTAGGACCAATGTCGAAGATGCGGCCTTGAATGTTGGTGCCGAAGGGCGCGTTGATCGGGGAGGATCCATCGTAGAGGATGAAAAATGTGCGCACCACTTCATCGAATGGCGTGTAACCGTGGGTGGCGGAGTAGCGCTCCAGGAGTTCCAGGCCGTGATCGGTGGTGACGGCGACGAGCGTGTTTTGCAACTGGCCGAGACGCCGCAGATTGTCCAGCAAGAGGCCGATGGCGGCGTCGGCGTGGCGGATCGAAGCGTCATATTTGGCGATCAAGCGGCGCCGCAGATCAGGGGGGAAGGCGGCGAGATCGGCGGCCGAGGGAACGAAGGTGCAGGAGCGGTCGAAAAAGCGTTGCGAGGGCTCCGGGTGATCGAGCCAGGGGGAGCCGTAGATCCAGGGGGGGTGCGGCTCTTCAAAATGGGCATAGATGAAGAATGGCGTGGTGCCGATCGAGGGAGCGTCGAGATCGGCGAGAATGCGGCCCAGAATCTGATCGGCGCGAATGTAGCCGCTGTCGAGGTTGGAGAAGTCGCTGAAGTGGTCGAACCCCTGGTCGTAGTTGAGTTCCGCGGCCAGGTGCGGGGTGGCGACGTAGGCGAAGGTCTCGTAGCCGATCGCCTGCAGGGCTTCCGCCAGGGTGAGATAGGAGTCGGGGAGAACATCACCGTGGTCGAGAATTCCGTGGCGGTCGTAGTCGAGTGCGGTGAGGAGTGATGTGAGGGAGGTTTTGGTGGAGCAGCCGGAAGGGACGATGGAGCGGTAGGCGATGCCGTGTTCGGCCAGCCAGTCGATATTGGGGCTGGTGGGGCGGGTGTAGCCGAATGTAGAGAGGTGGTCCTGGCGGAGTGCGTCAAGGCTGAGAAGAACGATGTTCTTGGGAGCGTCGGGGAGGGCCGTGGAGAGGGCAGGGGGCTCTGCGTCACGGCAACCACCGAGGCCAGGGGCGAGAGCCAGGACAAGAGAGAGAATGGCG
>JALXCG010000212.1:0-1614 GCA_026991065.1 Gemmatimonadota bacterium
GGCCGGAAGCGGCCAAAAGAGAACCGGGGCGCGCCATCCGCGCTGCCCACCAGCGGGCCGGCGCGCGCATCAGCAACCACCACGGGAACACCACCAGGAGCAAGGCGACGAGGATGGTGAGGTGCTTCCCGGGAAGTTCCGCGGCGGTGACGCGAAAACGGACCAGGGCCACTTCCCGCAGCAAGACCACGCCCCAGAAGAGGAGGCTGGCGGAGGCGATGCGAGCCCGCAAGGCAAGCGCGCCGCCCCGGCGCGGGAGTGGCATGAGCAAAAGAAACCCAGCGATCAGGAACCCGATGAGCGCGCCCCAGCTCCAGTAAGCCAACGCCCAGGACAAACCGCCGATAGCGATGCGGGAGAAGTTGCCGCTGACGGCCACGACCCGCAACTCTTCCAGATGCGCGACCAACTCCCCGGCGACGATGACCAGCGCCAGCAGCCCGCCGTGGAGAATGCTCCAGCCAAGGAGCGGAACTCTGGCGGTTGAATCGGTCCTCTGCATCGATCTCTCCTCAGGCATTCTTCCATGGGACCACAACACACACCGGGTCGACCACGTGTTTAGGGGGATGTGGGCGAAAAACCGTCGCCAGAGCCTATCCACATCTCTGGCGATCGCTATCCGGAACCGTTGGCACCACTGCCCGCGGCGCGGGACAGCACTCGCCGCCCGGCGATTCTACCCGACCTGCGGCCGGGATCCAGATGCGATTCCATCCCGATCCATCGCCGGTGCCTGGCAGCATGCGGACGAGCGGCTCTCCGGCGCGCTCCGCCACCCGCGACAACCGTGGGTACCGCGTGCGCTCTGCGTTGCGTCACCCGCCCCGGGGCGGATGGTGGAGGCCATCGGCGCGCACTGCACCGCGCGCTACCCGGCACGCCGCTGCTTGTGGTAGACATTCAGAGGCTCCGGGGCGGCGGCAGGCTCCGAACTCCGGCGCCGGCGGTTCATTTAACCCTCTTTTGGAGAAACCATGCAGGTCGGCATTTGCGGCTATCCCGGCTCCGGCAAAACCACTGTTTTCAACGCCCTGGCCGGCAACACCTGGTCCGAGCGCGGGGTCCACTATGGGCGCATTCAGGTGCCGGACGAGCGGATCGACCGCCTGGCGGAGATTTTCCAGCCGAAGAAAAAGGTCTACGCCGAGATCGTCTTCATGGATGTGGGCGGCAGCGCGCGGCGCATCGATACCGGGGCGTTCACGCCCGAGGTGGTGCAGAGCATGCGCAATGCCGATGTGCTGGCGCATGTGGTGCGCGGTTTCGCCAATCCGATGCTCACCCAGGAGGCGGATCTGGAGCGCGACGAGGCGCTCTTCGCCGACGAGATTGTGCTGCTCGATCTGATGATTCTGGAGAAGCGGGTGGCGCGTTTTCAGAAGGAGAGCAAGAAGGGGCTGGAGGTGGAGATTACGCGGCGCTGCGTGGAGCATCTGGAAGCGGGGCAGCCGCTGCGCAGTCTGGGATTGAGCAGTGATGAGGCGGCGACCCTGCGGGATGTGCAGTTGCTCTCGCTGAAACCGCTGATCACGCTCTACAATCTCTCCGAAGAGGCGTTCGCGGACCCGGCCTACGCCCAATACCGCGAGACGCGCGAGCGCGGTCCCGAGG
>JALXCG010000212.1:1624-2110 GCA_026991065.1 Gemmatimonadota bacterium
AATCGCGACCCTGCCGGAAGCGGAGCAGGGGGAGTTCCTGGAGGGGCTGGGGCTCGGCGAGCCGGCGCGCAACCAGTTCATTCGCACGGCCTACCAGTTGCTCGACCTGATCAGTTTTCTCACCGCCGGCAAGGATGAATGCCGGGCCTGGCCGATCCGCCGCGGCACCGTGGCCCGGCGCGCCGCCGGCAAGGTCCACAGCGACATTGAGCGCGGCTTCATTCGCGCCGAGATCTACCAGCTTGAAGAGATGCTGGAGTATGGCTCCGAAGCCGCCCTCAAGGCCGCCGGCAAGATGCGCCTGGAGGGCAAGGAGTATGTGATGGCGGACGGCGACGTGGTGAACTACCGGTTCAACGTCTAGGAGCGTGTCGCGCATTGGCTTTCGAGCCCCGTGTTCGGGCCTGTTTCGAGATCAAGGCGCTGAGTCCGCAGGAAGGCTGGTTGCCTTTCAAGGACTTAGCAACGCAGAGATCGGAGCAGGGA
>JALXCG010000213.1 GCA_026991065.1 Gemmatimonadota bacterium
CGCCTGGATGTCGGCGGAGAGCGGCTTCTGCGGCGGATGATTCTGCTGCGCTGACCCGGGCTGCGCGCCATTCTTTCGTCGCGGCGTGCTTTGCCGAGAGGCGGATCCGGGAGCCCCCGGACCCGCCGCGTGGTCGAACGACTACTTCACCAGGACCATTGAGCGCGTACTGCTCTCCTGCTGGGTTTCGAGGCGATAGAAGTAAACCCCGGAAGCGACCGACCCGCCCTGGTCGTTGCTGCCGTCCCAGGTCACCCGGTGACTGCCGGCGGCCATCTGGCCATCCTGCAGGACGCGGACCCGCCGGCCGGTGGCGTCATAGACAACCAGGCTCACTTCACCGGCGACCGGCAACTCGTAAGCGATCTGCGTCAGCGGATTGAAGGGGTTCGGCGCCGCGGGATGCAGGATCGCGTGGCCTGCCGGAGTGGGGGTGGCAGGCGAATCGCCGGCAATGCCGACCGGAACGCGGTGGCGCGCGAAGAGCACGTCGGACGGTGCGGTGGCCGCATTCATTTCGCTCCAAACAAACCCGGCTCCGGCGTCACCGCCGGGGATATCCTGCGTGATGCCTACATAGATCGAGTTGCGCTCCTCCTCAAACCCCTGCTCTTCGGTGATGGCGGAGATCATCCACCGTTCGCTCCAGCCTGCTTCGCCGGCGGTGTTAAGCGACTGCATCCAGACCTGTGTCGGACCACAGATGAGCCAGCCGCCTTCAGCAGCGGTGACGGCCATGTAAAATTGGGTGTAGGTGGCATAGAGCACGTCGCCCCCAGGATGTCGCTCGATCCCCAACTGCGGCATGCCGGTCAGCGTGTCCGTGGCGATCGTGGCGATGGTTGGTTCGACGCCACAACTGTCAGGCAGCGTGGTCAGATACTCGCGGTCCAGCAGTGCCTGCTCCGTTTGCCCAACCCATTGATCCGGCCCCACGAAGGCGCCCGACACATAGAAGGGGGGACCGGCGATGCCGAAGTCCATTCCCGACAATCCACCCGAGGTGTAATCGGTCGAGATGTTCTGTTGATAGATGATGTGCACCGTGTGGTTCTGGTCGACCACCATGCTCGGGACCACTGCCTGCCGCCCGGGAGCGCCCACGGTGACCGTCTGCTGCGATGACCAGCTCTGTCCGCCATCGGTGGAACGGTGGATGGCCAGGTCGGCGTTGCCGTCGCCATCGATATCATCGCTGTATGCGACATAGAGGTCGCCGTTGCTCGGATCGGCCGCCCCGGTGGGCAGAGTCCAGTTGGTCACCACACCTTGCTGAACGACCGACTCGGTCCAGGTCACGCCATCGGAGGAGATGAATGCCGCGATATCGCCCGTCGGGTCCGCGATCGGACCCTTGTCACAGACGATCATCCAGGTGCCATCGGAGGAGCGGCACAGAAAGGGGAAGTTGGTCGATGGCAGCTCCGGGGCCACCGCAATGCTGTTGTTCCAACTCTGTGAACCGCTGTCGAACTTGTTGAAATAGATCTGGTAATCCGACCCGGAGGCGACTGCGTGATAGGCGACTGCCATCCCGTCGTCGGTCCCGAAGAGACTGGGCCTCCCGGCGTCATCCTGCGTGGTCTCGCTTGGAGTTCCCGGGAAGGACCAGAAACCGATCCCGCCGACCTCCTGCCAATAGTTGGTGGAGATCATGAAGTCCTGCGCTTCATTCCATTCGTAGGCGACGAAATAGGTGTCCATTCCCGGGCTGTAGGCCACGTGTCGCTCCGGGGGGTAGTCCGTGGGAGCCGAGAAACTCGCGCCGCGGTCAACTCCCGCCGCGATGATGCTGACCTCATCTTCCGGTGGATAGCCGAAATAGGTACCCGCTTTGTGCATCTCATGCCCCGCCGTGGGCGCCGGGACGAAAACCGAATCAACGTGTTTGGCGGCCACCGCTGTGGTGGCGCCCAGCGCGAAGAGTGTGACGAGTGATAGTGGACGACCGGCAGTCATGCGATTCTCCATTTCGAGTTCATGATCCCGTGCATTCATTCACGACCGATGAAATCGGTTCCATCCCGCTACTGGGACCAGGCTGGAAAGGTGGTCCCGTCGGTTTGGCGGGGCCGATCCCATTATGCGGGAGATCACAGTACTCGACAATCCACCTTCTGTGGAGAGGCTCCGCCCTCTGGGTCTTCGCGGCTTCTCACAACTCACTGCGGCAAAGGAGAAAATAGTTATTGGTGGCCTTGCCACCCTTTTCCGCCCGCCCAACGATGACATGGCTGGAAACGCGACGCAGATGGTCGACCATGCCGGCGAAAACAAAACGCTGCAGCCCCGTCTCATTGGCCTGGAGCGCCGGCCATCCCTCCGGCAGGCGGAGCGTGGTGGGCGGAATCTGCCGGTAGTCGACCGAAACACCATCGCGGCCGGGCAGCGCATGAGCAACGAAATACCCGGGGCCGATCCAGGGGCGCAGCGCCCCTTCATTGTAACCGTAAACCCGATCCGGGTGCCCCTCTACTCGGCAGAAGCGTTTTTCGAAGTGGCTGAAGAGCGGCAGAGAGTTCTTGCCGAAGTGGATCACCTCGGTCGCCGCGGGATACTCTTCGGGCACCAGGTCACCCAGCGCGACGCCACGTCCCGCGCTGGCCGCCCAGAGCTTGGCCTGTGTGGCACCGGTCGTCGCTCGAACGAAGGCCAGCCGTTGCTCGGGATCCATGGCGTCCAGGCGCGCGGCGAGACTTTGCAACTGCGCGGCGCCGATGGAGCGGGGAAGAGGAGTCGAGTGGGACATAACGATCCTTGGGGAAACTCATGCGGGCGGCCTGCGGTGCCGTACCGAGATCAAGCCCGAAGCATATCAAATATAGGAATCGACGGTGCTTGCGTAAGCAACGAAGCGGTCACGAATCCCACGAACATAAGCCGCGGTTTCGCCGCCGCGGCAGTAACCGTGGCGGGCCTCCTGGGCGTAATCGGGGCGGGACAGGAGCAGCATCGCCTTTTCCACATGGCCAAACCAGCGGTTGCGATCGAACCCCAAGCGGGCGGCCAGCCGCCGTGCGTCCTGGACGTGGCCGTAACCGGCGTTGTAGGCCGCCAGGGTGAGCCAAGTACGCTCATTGACCGGGAGTTCCGGCTCGAAACGATCCCGAATCCAGGCCAGATAGCGCACCCCGGCCTCGATCCCTCGTTCCGGATCTCGAATGTCGCTGAAGCCAAGCTCGCGCGCGGTGCTGGGCAGCATCTGCATCAAGCCGACCGCCCCGTTGGACGACACCGCATCGGGGTTGAAGTGGCTCTCCTGGAACATCAGGGCGATGATCAAACGCCAATCGAAACCATACTCCTTCGCGTATTTGCGGACGATCTCATCCCACGGGCTCAACCCCTCCTGTGGATCCATCTCGATCGCTTCGGAGCGGCGCGCCGAGTGATCACCAAAATAGCGATCGTAGATCACGTTGTAGTAGAGACCCCGGTACTCGGAACGGATAAACCGATTGAGCGCCGCAAGCAGTTGTGTGTCCTCGCGCCGCACCGCCCAGCCATGGTCAACCGGGGAACTGAGTGCCGGACCCGACTCAATATCATCCCGCCAGCTCCTCTCCATGGCGATGATGTGGTCATCGGCGACAGTGAGATCGAACTCGCCATCCGCAACCCGCGAGATGATCTCGGTCGTGCCCAGGGGCTCCGGAGGCGGCTCCAGGTGAACCGCAATCCCCTGCGCCTGAATTCTCTCCACTGTTTGCCAGTAGGAAGTATGACGGTTGACCACAATGGTCCGTCCATCCAGGGCGGCGAGCGTCGCCACTCGGTCGGTGTGTCGCATCACCAAGGTTTCCACCGCTTGGTGGTAGCGCCGGGTAAACTCGATTCCGCGTTTCCGGCGGGCGTCGGTGATGGCGAGTGCGGCGGCGATCACATCTCCGCGGCCCTCCAGGAGCCAGTCGATCAGGTCGGCCTCGGGAGGTGGGATGATCATCTCCAGATGCAGCCCCTCCTGGCGGACGAACTCATTCATCAAGTCATACTCGAAGCCTCGCAGCTGGCCGCGCCAGACGAAATAGCTCACCGGTGAAGTGCGCGTCAACACCCGCAGAACACCGCGCTGACGGATCCCCGGCAGGTCATCCAGGTGAACGACTTGGCGCTCGCTGAGAACCCGACTCTCGTTCAAGAATCGATTGGCCGCGCCCGCCAGGGCCGACGCCGTGGGGCGAAAATACCAGGTGAGTGCATGGCTCGTTCCAAGATCCAGTCCGCCGCGCACACTCAGCCCCTGCGCGGCAGTCGCGGCGATCAGGCGATTGTCGGCAACGGCAAGATCCAACTCACCGCGGGCAACCGCGGCGATCACCTGCCGCCGACTCAGCGTATCCGGGATCTCGCTGATGCGCATGCCGGGGTGATCCACCGCCAACTCCTCCAGCGCCTGCCACGCCCGGGAGTCGCGCTGCGCGGCGATGGTGCGTCCACTCAGATCCGCGGAACTCATCACGTCGTCGTCGTGCCGCATCACAATCTTGTCGTCGACCAGATCCACCGGCACCGAGCAGGCCACCCGCGCTCGCGACTCCGCGTCGAGATCCGCCTCTGAATAGATCATGTCGCCCCGCCCCTCGAGCAGTGCGGGAACCAGGTCGCCGCGCGAATGCACATAGCGCCATTGCGGTTCCAACCCCACGCGCTGGGCGAAACTGCCAATCAGTTTCGCCTCATCGGGCAGAATCTCGGCGCTACCGGGGGGCGTTCCGGCAGTCGCATCGCCCACCACCAGCACCCGGAGGTAGCCCAACTCCCGCAACCCATCGAGGTCGGCGACCGTCAACTCCTCGACCACCGGGGCCGGCGGCTCAACCACCGGATTTTCCGGTTCGCAGCCGAGCAAAAGCCCGCCGACCGCCGCCAGCAGCAGGGCAAAACCTCGCCGCGGCCGTCGCCGTCCCCGCTCAGCGCAGCGGGGCGCGGTTGCGCGTTCGGCCGGCCGGGACGGATGCTCGGGGCGGAAAAGTGCGGGGCTCACCACATCGATCTTACGGCTCCAGATGAATCGCGACCAGTCTTCCCGCGCCTTTTTCAACCCGGTCCCAGCGAACCGCGTCGGCGCACCATCGATCGGCAGCACCACGGCGGCGCCCGTAGATGCCCCTGTCCATTGAAGATCGAACCGCCTTTGCTGCTTCACCAGCACTCTATCGCGCCCACCTCGATTCTGTAGAGAAACTGCTCAGTCGGCCACCCGGAAATGCGGCTTGGCGCGGTCTCGCTCTCCTGACACAATGCCCCATGCCCTCCTACCTCACCCTGGCGGCGCCGCTGCGCCATGAACTGGACAAGATCAAAGGCTCGCGTTTCATTGCCGACCTTGCGCCGGTCGCCGACGCCGCCGCGGCTCAGGCTTTCGTCGCGCAGATCACCGCTGAGTTCCCTGATGCTTCGCATCATTGCTATGCCTGGCGCCTCAGCTCCCGGGACGACGGATTTCGTTACTCCGACGCCGGCGAACCATCCGGATCCGCCGGCCGCCCCATGCTGGACCAACTCGCCGGTCGCGACCTGGTCCGTGTTGTCGCCGTGGTCACGCGTTATTTCGGCGGCACCAAACTGGGCAAGGGGGGGCTGATGCGCGCCTACGGCGGAGCGGTTGGAGCTGCGCTGCAACTGGCGGAGATCATCGAGGTGATCGAAACGCGCAAGATCGAACTGCGCTTCGATTATGCCCTGACCGCCGCAGTCGAACGCGTTCTCAGCCACTTCGGCCTGCGCCCGGAACGCGCTCACTACGGAGCCGCTGTCGAGTTGGAGATCGCCGTCGCGGTGGATCGGGTGGCTGCGTTCCTGGCCGAAATCAACGAGAGTTCCGCCGGACGCGTGCAGATCCTCTCCGCTTCGTGAGCCTCCCGCCGCTTCCCCACAAAAACGTGCCGGTCGCATGGGGGGATGCAACCGGCACGTTTATGGGAGAGCCTCTTGGGGGAAGAGGCCTCCTGAGGAGGAGGTCATGCGTTTTGGAGGAGATGCACGCGCGCTGCCTCTGGGAGTGCAGCGCGACTCAACCGTCCGTCTCAATCAGTTCCCATTATGAAACCCAAATGTGACAAAGATGTGTCCGAACGGCGTCCGGCAGAACAAAAGTCGCGTACACCACAGCGCTACTTTTCGACGCGCTCGCGCAGGAACTTCTCGATCCGCAGCGCGACCAGTTCCGGCTGCTCCAGAAGTGCCAGATGGCTGCCATGCGGAATGACGAAAAGCTCCGCCCGCGGAATCTGCGCCGCCATCTCTTTTGATCGAGCCACCGACGTCAGGCGGTCTTTCTCCCCGGCCACCACCAGAACCGGCGTCTCGATGCGCGCCAGATGATCACTCGCCGAGTGTTCGCTGAGAACCCGCGCCGAAACCGCCAGCGAGCGTGCATCCCAGCGCCCGAAATTGGCCAGAAACCCCGCGGCATCGGGATCGCGAATCAGCTGCCGATTGGTCGCCAGGCGCAAAACCACCTCGCGCCCCAGCGAAGTCGCCACAAACGCGCGCCATGCCGGATCCACAAGCCGGTGTGCCTTCTCCATGCCGCCGACCAGGGCCAACCACGCCCAGCGCAGATGCGGCAGATCGAAAAGGGTGGAAAACGGATCCTGAAAAGTCCCGCAAACCGGAATCAGACCGGCCACACGCTGCGGAAACCTGCGCTGAAACTCCAGAATCACCTGGGCCCCCATCGAATGCCCCAGAAAAACCGCCCGCTCCACCCCGACCTTGTCCAACACACTCCGCAGATCACTGCAGTGTTGATCCAGGGTCAAAGTGCTCAGATCCTGTGGCACATCCGACCCGCCACAGCCCCGATAATCCCAGAGTAACTGAGGGTAGTGGGGGCGCAATTCGCGCACCACGGCCGCCCAGCAACTGGTATCCTGAAGCATGCCATTGCAGTAGACCAGCGGAATCGCATCGGGCCCGGAGAGCCACTCGAAAGCGAGCGAAAGCTGGTCCACCGCATCCGCCCTGCCGAGTTGCCGCTGCAGCGCCTGCGGCCCCTCGCGCAGCAACCTCTCCTCGGCCCGCTGGCGGAAACGCCGCACCAGCGTAGCCGCGGCCGCATCCAGAATCGGGCGCTGCAAAATTGCCGGCACCCCCGGCATCTCGATCCCGCAGCGAAACGTAGCCAGTGTCGCCGCCCGCCCCTGACTCTGAAAGCGCCATTCACCCTCGAGGCGGTTGAACAATCCCCCGACCAGCGACCAGCGCAAACCACTCCGGTCCTCCGGAATCTCATATTTAAGGGTATACCGCGCGCCGGGGAAGATCCGTGCCTCATGTTCGA
>JALXCG010000214.1 GCA_026991065.1 Gemmatimonadota bacterium
CTGTCTCCGTCGCGCGGCGGGTTGACGCCGAGCGGCTCGGCCGGGGCCGATTCAACGCCGAAGATCAGCACCAACAAGAGCAGCAGCAGCGCAAACGCGCTTCCGGCTTCCGGCTTCCGGCTTCCGGCTTCCGGCTTCCGGCTTCCGGCTTCCGGCTTCCGAATCTCATGGAGTCCCGAGTCATGTCAAGCTCCTTCTTTGGAGTACTCGCACTTCCCGCGGCCCGATTCTCCCGGGACCACAGGTCTTTACTGTTGCTCAGTATGACTCCGCCGGTGAAGTTGTGCAAGGGGCTTCGAGCCCCCGGATCTTCCACTCACCGGGCCGATTCAGCGCAGGTGGGCCAGGGAAACGGGTTTGAATGTGCGAAACCAGCCACTTGTGCCCGCCACGGAACCCGCGCGCCTCGATCCGCGCATTCTGGTTGCTTGGCGCAAACTCCCCGCGCCACAGGTAGACCTGGATAAGGAGGTTCCCGAATCGACCCGCGCCCGGCGGAAGCGGCACAGACAAACTGCGGCGCCGCGACGAGCGACTCCTGTGCGCAGCCAGGCGCAACGCACGGTCGCAACACAATTGCAGGAGTTCCCGGCGGTGCGCAACCCATCCTGCTGCCGGCGAAGCGCGTCGCGCGGGAGGGCGCGGCGGCGGTGCACCTTCAACAAAAAAGTGTTACGAGCGGCTTTGTTGGCCTGGAGTGTATTCACTACACTGCGCGGTCGCACTGGCGGACTGGGACCCGCCCCGCGCATGAAGTGGCCGGGATCCGGGTCGATCCGCGCCCGGCGTTGGGTTCAGGCCGGCGAGGTCTCCTCGTAGGCCCGCAGCACCGGGGCGACGATCGGGCGCCACTCGCCGGCGGCGGCTTCGAGCAGGGCGCGGGCCCGGACCGGGTCGCCGGCGAGGATCTGCGTGAGAGCGACAAGAAGATCGGGCCAGAGGCCGGGCAGCGGCGGCGGCACGGTGGCGGCTTCGAGGTAGGCCCGGGCATGAAGGTAATCGCCCTGGCCGGCGTGACAGAGGGCTTCGTGCTGGCGCACTTCGGTGAGCGTGCGTTCGGAGTAGTGCTGAACCCGCTCCTCCAACTCCCGCAGGAACTCGAGGGCGGCGGGGTAGTCGCGGGCGGAAAGGAGCCGGGCGATCTCCGCTTCGTCGGCCGGGGTAAAGGGCGAGTCGGGGTCGCGCAGAGCGGCGAAGGTGGGACTGAGACCGAGAGTGAGTTCCTGGGTCACGGCGTCGATGAGGCGCTGCAGGGCGGCCCGGGCGGCTTTCTGCAGTTGTTTCAGGGCGGTCTGGGAGGGCTGGTCCGGCGCCGGGTTTGTGGTGACGGCTTGGGAGTGAAGCTGGCGGGTGCGCTGGTAGAGCGCCTGGACCAACTCCACCGAATCGGCCTGCAGGCGGGCGGCGCAGGCGGCGCACTGTTCCAGGTGGCGGGCCATGGCATCGATCAGCGCCGGCGTCGGTTCGTCGTCCGCCTCCGCCCAGTGGCGATACTCTTCACACTTCATGGTTGGCTCCCGGTTGATCGGCGGCGAGTCGGGCCGCGGGCGGTTCAGAGTCGGAACGGCGTGGGTCGGACCGGTCCCGCAGCAGACGTCGCACTTTGAGGGTGGCGCGGTGGCGTTTGACCCGTACATTGCCCTCTTTGGTGCCGATGATGGCGGCGATCTCCCGGTCGCTGAAGTGGTAGAGGTGAAAATGGAGAAAAGCGATCCGCTCCTCGCGGGTGAGACAGGCGGTGACCTGGCGCAGCAGATCGTCGATGATCACGCGCAGGCTCGGATCGGCCGCGGCCGCCGCCACCGGGACGGTCAGGGCGTCGTCCAGGGAGGTGTGGCGTGGACGGCGGGCGCGGCGGCGGAAAAGGTCGTTGAGGTTGCAGCGGAAGATGCGCCAGAGCAACCCGGAGGGGTGAGCGATCGGGCGCTCGCCGGCGGCCTGCTGCATGAACTCCTGCACGCTGCGGCCGGCGACATCCTCCGCGTCTTCCATGTTGAGCCCCTTGGCGAGCAGGTGGCCGACCATCTTGGCGCGCTCCGCCTGGAGCCAGGCGCCGCGGCCCCGGCTCATGTCCGGCTCCCGGCGGCCGGAGCCCACAGCGGGTGTG
>JALXCG010000215.1 GCA_026991065.1 Gemmatimonadota bacterium
CACAATGCCGAGACCGTTGAGCCGCCCCGGCGCCCCCCGCCAGTGCTGCGGATCACCGGGGCGCACCCGGCCGGTAAAGCGGAACCGCGGCCGCAGCTCGAGCGCCCGCGCGATGGCTCGCGCCAACTCCGCCGTGCTCACGCTCTTGCCGGTCGCGACATTGTAGGTTTCGCCGCGCAGCGGCGCGCGCAGCGCGATCTCGACAAAGGCCCGCGCAACATCCCCCACATAGACCAGATCCCGGGTCTGCGTGCCATCGCCGAGAATCTCCACCTCGGTCGGGTCCTGCAGCGTCTTCCGGATCAGGTCATAAACCACCTGTTTGTGCTGCCGCGGCCCGTAGACCGAAAAAAGCCGCAGCGCCGCCGCCGACAACCCATAGAGCTGGGAGAAAACCTTCAGATACTGCTCCGCCGCCAACTTGGAAACACCATAGGGACTGATCGGAGCAACCGGGGCATCATCCACGATCGGATTCCGCTTGGGATCGCCGTAGACTGCCGCGGAAGAAGCCAAAATGAAGGGAGTTCGCAGATTCAGGCGCCGCATCTCCAGCAGCAGGCGCAGCGGCAGCGCCAGGTTGGCGTCGAAATCCATCGCCGGGTCCTCCACCGAGGGCGGCACGTAGGCACTTCCCGCCAGGTGCAGGATGGCGGCAAACCGCTCCCGCCCCAAACATTCCAGCACCCAGTCACTGCCCGCGTCATCGACGATCAACTCCACCCGCGGATCGCGCGGCAAGTTGTCGACGCTGCCGCTCGACAGATCATCGATCACCAGGCAGGACTCACCCCGCTCCAGCAACTCCTCCACCGTGTGGCTGCCGATAAAACCGCAGCCTCCCAGTACCAGCCAGCGATCCTTTTCCTGCATCATGACTCCTGAAATGCGACCGATCCCGACACCACTCTTCTCTTGCTGCGCGGCAGCCCGATCAGCCGCCGGCAGAGCCGTTCATAGCGATCCACCAGGGCAGTTGCGCTGAATTCCTGTTCGACCAGCTCGCGGCCCCGCTTGCCCAACTCCAAGCCCCACTCGGGACGGGCCGCCACGGTTTCCACCGCGCGCCGCAACTCCGCCGGGGAATCCACCAGAATCCCGCCGCCTCCGCGCGAAATCGCCCCCTGGGGATCGGGCCCCAGCGAAACCACCCCGATCCCCTGCGCCCACGCTTCCAGGAAGGTGTTGGCAAACCCCTCCGCGCGCGAAGTCGACACCAGCAGATCCGCCCGCGCGTAGTAGCCCGGCATGCGCGCCGGCGCCACACTGCCCCAGAAACGCAGATTGGGCAGCGCTTCGGCGCGCGCCCGCACCCACTCGGCGACCCCGGGATGGGCGGGATCCGCTCCCCCCACCATCGCGAACTCGACCCGCGGCAGCGCCGCCGCCAGATCGACAAAAATTTCCGGCCGTTTCCAGGGCCGCAACGTCCCCACCCAGAGCACCCGCAGTGGCGCCCGCCGCGCCCCGCTCCGCCAACGCCACTCCGGCCGCGGCCCCGGATCGATTCCGTTGGGAATCACCAGCGCCTCAAGGCCGGTCCGCTCCCGCAGAATCCGGGCCTGCGAATCGGTCTGCGCGATCACCTGGTCGACCTGGTGCAGCCCGCGCCGAAAGAGCCACCGATCCCGCGCATTGAGCACCCCGCGCAGCTCCAGCGCCGCCTCGCGGTCATGGGAGAGCGCCAGAATCGATGCCGCCCCCACGGCCCGCGCATGACGCGCAATCACCGCCGACCAGATCGACGCCGTGCGCGTCAAATAGAGATCCGCCGGAGTCGCCCGCAGCGCCTGCCGCACCGAAGTCAACCGCGGCGCGAGAAAACGCAACAGCGGCACCCCCGCCCGCGGCCGAAAGAGCGCCCGCACCGCAATCTCGCCCGCGCGCGCAACCGCCCCCTGCCCATGATCCAGCGTCAGAAAAGTGATCTTCCAGCCGCGCGCCGCCAACCCGCGGGCGATCCGAACCTCCTGGTTTTCCGCTCCGCCGACAAAACCGTCGGAGTGGGCCAGCAGATAGGGCAGCGCGTTGAGAGAGAGAAAACAGAGGTGTGGGGGCACGGGCGGCCTCGGGCGCAAACGACGAAGAGGAATGCGAACCCGCCTTG
>JALXCG010000216.1 GCA_026991065.1 Gemmatimonadota bacterium
ATCTCCCATGTCCGGGCGTCAGGTGGCCAGGGACGAGTAGAGAGAAAATGCGATTCGTAGACCAAGCCGAGATTCATGTGAGTGCTGGCCACGGAGGTCGGGGAGCAGTAGCGTTCAGGCGGGAGAAATATGTTCCCAAGGGGGGGCCGAGCGGTGGCGATGGCGGCAGAGGTGGAGATGTCGCGTTGCTCGCAGATCGACGCCTGCAGACATTGATGGACTACCGCTATCGGAGGGAGATGCGGGCTCAAAACGGACAACCGGGCGGCCCCAACGACCGGACCGGCGCGGATGGCGAGGCGCGAATCATCCGTGTTCCGGTCGGGACCGTGGTCAGAGACTCTGACACAGGGGTCTTGCTCGGTGATTTGCACACTGACGGGCGAATCCTCGTTGTCGCCCGTGGCGGGGCCGGAGGGCGTGGAAACGCACGTTTTGCCACCTCGCGGAATCGTGCACCACGCCATTCTCAGCCGGGGCTTCCGGGCGAGGAGCGAACCATCGGTCTCGAACTCAAGGTGGTTGCGGATGTTGGCTTGGTCGGCAAGCCCAATGCCGGCAAGTCCACGCTGCTTTCACGTCTTTCCGATTCCAAGCCCAAGATTGCAGATTATCCCTTTACGACCTTGAAACCCAATCTGGGGATCGTTGCTGTCGAAGGGTGGCGTAGTTTTGTTTTGGCCGATATTCCTGGGCTGATTGAAGACGCGCACCGCGGAAAAGGGCTGGGACTCGATTTTCTTCGTCATGTAGAGCGCTGCCGCGTGATCGTTCTGGTGATTGATCCGCACGTTGAGGATGTGATCGGTGAGATCCGCGCTCTGGCCGAGGAGTTGAGTGCCTACGGGCATGGACTGCCCGACAAGGAAACCGTCGTCGTACTCAACAAAGTAGACTTGGGCGAACCGAGCGAGGAATTGGTGCAGCTGGTTCGAGGGCTTGGGATGGGGCCAGTTCTCCTTACTTCCGGGGTCAGCGGCAGTGGACTCAAGCAGTTGAAGTCGATGTTGATGGAGCGCGTTGAAGAGATGCGCGACGCGGATGTTTCGCTTTCCGATTCACTGCGAATGGAAAAAGAGGAGGATGGATGGCGTCCCTAGACGAGAGCTTGTCTCAGGCACTCCGTGATTTGCGCTCCGGGTCACCCGAGGCCCGCCGCGTGGCGCATCTGCAATTGGTTACTGCCGCAAGCGAGCAACGGGTCATTCATGCCTTGGTGCAAGCCTTGGATGATACCTCTTGGACATTTCGCTCTCGTTTGGCACAGGTGCTGGGAGATGTAGGAGAGGAAGCTGCCAAAGAGTTGAAAATGGCGGTCGCGCATGGAGTTTGGTATGTGCGTGCCGCGGCCGCGGAGGCCCTTGCCGCAATCGAGGGAGAGGGCGCGATTGAGTTTCTCCTGCCGCTTTTGACGGATCGGGCGGTTGGGGTTCGCCGCGCCGCCATTGCGGGACTGGTTGGAAACCTGACTGTAGAGCGCGTACCGGAGTTCGCCGAGGCTTTGCAGAGTCTGGACGCGGAAACTCGTGATCCCCTATTGCATGCATTGCGCAAGGAGCGGGAAGAGCTATACCTCGAAATCCTGAACCGCAGAGACGCGGATTCTGGACGGCACGTTCAGTGATGCCGGCGGATGATCTGCTCCGCCTGTCGGTGCTGTGGAGTCACTTTCCGGGGTTGGCTCGTCAGGTCGAGAGGGCGGGACGAGGCGCGCTGCAGCGTATTTTCAGGGCACGGAGCGGCGGCTCCGATGCAGAGCGTCTGGAGAGTGCTCGGGCACTTCTGCGCGACCTCTCTCCGGATGCGTTGCGTCAGCGCGCGTCAGACGCTGGGCTGGCGATCATCTGTCGGGGCGAGGACGTCTATCCAAGGGGCTTGCTTGAACTGGACGATCCCCCGCCGGTGATCTACTGCCGTGGGCGATTGCCGGCCGGCCACGTACCAACGCTTGCTGTAGTCGGTAGTCGCAGCGCCAGTGAGATGGGGCGGCGCGCAGCCTATACGCTTGCTTCATCGGCCGCGGTTCGAGGCGAAGTGATCGTCAGCGGACTCGCCTTCGGCATCGATGATGCGGGGCATCGAGGCGCGCTCGCGGT
>JALXCG010000217.1 GCA_026991065.1 Gemmatimonadota bacterium
GCACCCGCACAGCCACCTCGAGGTCATCGAACCAGGCCAGATCGGTCCGACTGCCACCGCCACGGCAGATCATGCAGAGATCGTAGGACTCCGCATTCAGTGCGATCCGCTCCAGCGCCGCCACCACCGACCCGCGCAACTGCGGCCCCTGCATATAGGCGTCGTAGCAATCCACCACAAAGGCATAGCCGGAGCGCCGCAGCTCGGCCAGGACATCATTGGCGGCATCGGAGCCCCAACTGGTCACCAGCGCGATCCGCAACGGCAGCGGCGGATCCGCCAGTTCGCGGTTGCGCCCCACCAGCCCGCGCGCCTCCAACTCCTTGTAGACACGCTCCCGATTCAGGGCCAGGGTGCCCAGCGTATAGGCTGGGTCGATATCCTCCACCACGACCTGGTAGCTACCGCTGCGCACATAGAGGTCCACTTTCACCCGCAGCCGCACCTGGACCCCATCCTGCAGGCGCAGATCGCCGCCGGCTTCCTCCAAACGCCGGCCGATGCGCCCGTGCATGCCGCCGAAAAGCACCGCGGTGACCCGGGCGATATCCTGGAGCCCTTCGCTGTCCTTCTCCGTCAACTCGAAGAAGATGTGCTGCTTGTGGGAGTTGCGGTCCCAACCGGAGAGCTGCCCGACCAACCAGATCGCACGCGGAAACCGGTTGCGCAGCGCATTGCGCACATGCTCATTCAGTTCACTGACGCTGACATGCGAGCGCGCCACGGCTGCTGCCGCCGGCGCGGGCGCGGCCGGATGAGCGGAAACAGATTCGGTCGGCGCGGCAGGCCCCACCCGCGAACGCCCCGCGGCCTCAGCGACCGGCGCGGCCGACACCGGGCGCGGCCGGGTTGGTGGAGCAGGCGCCGCCGGCGGGTTCTCCCCCCCCTGCGTTTCAGCCACCGGATCCATCTCCAGCACCTCGATGGGCGGCGCCTCCTCGCCCCCATCGCCCTCGGACTCCTGCCACGCCATCCACTCCTCATCCGCCGGTGGCAACTCGGCAAAAGAGGGCAGATCCTCCAGCGACCGCGCCGGCCCGGCCGCGAACTCCTCGCGCACCTCGCCCCGACCACCGGCCGCTTCCCGCGCCGCGCGCGCATCTCCCGCTCCCGCCACGGCGCCCGCCTTTTGTGCCAGCCCCGGCTCCACCAAAAACCCCCGCGGCTGCAGCACGCGCACAACCTCGCTGAGCATCTCGAGCGGAGCGGTCCACACCTTGCGCCCCGGATCCCAGCGCCGCCCGGGAATCTCGCGCACCAACGCGATCAAGCCGCGATCATAGGGAAACTCAATCGCCACTCGCCCGCTTCGGGAATCGAACCGCAACCGCCGTTCCGCCGTCATCGTCGCCGCCCCAGCGCAAAAAGCACACCACCGATCAAACTCAGCAGAACCATCACAACATAGGTCAGAAGCTGCATCGACACCGCCATCTCCGGACTCACCCCGGCCTCGGCGAAAAGCAGCACACCGCCCCCCTCGCGGATGCCCACACCGTTGATCGACGGCAGGTTGATCAGCACCCCGAGCACCGGCACCACCGTCGCGTAAACCGCCAGCGGCAGACTGAGGCCCAAGGCCGCGCCGGTCAGCAAGTGCACGATCACGCGCGAAAACTGCACCACCACCGACACCCCCACCACCTGCGCCATCAAAAGCGGCTGTGCCAGGAGCCCGCGCACCCGCTCCAGCAGCGCCACCGCATGGCCGGCCACCCGCCGCGGCAGAAACCGCCCTCCCCACCGCGCCAGGCGCAGCCCAGCCGGGTGCAGGAGCAGCCCGATCACCGCCAGCAGTCCGCCGAAAAAGAGCCACACCAGGACCGCGCTGCGCCCCAACTCCGCCGCCATCCCGCCGGCCACCAGCGCCACCACCGCGATCGTGGTCAACACCGTCAACCCCAACAGACGATCGCAGACCGTCGCCGCCAGCGCCTCGCCCGCCCGCTGTGAGCGCCAGCCCACATCGTAGACTTTGACCGCGTCTCCGCCCATGCCGGAGGGCAGGAAGTTATTGAAGAAGAGTCCCACAAAATAGGCCTGAAGCGCCGCCGGCAACGTGATCTCCCCCGCCGCCCCCCGCAGCCGCACCCAC
>JALXCG010000218.1 GCA_026991065.1 Gemmatimonadota bacterium
GTGATCGAATCCACCTCTGCCACCGCGGCCGTCGTATTTTCGATCGCCTCAACCGCCGAAACTGTCGTGGAGCGCATCTCTTCGATCTCGCGGTTGATCTCCTCGGCCGCCCGCGCGGTCTGCCGCGCCAACTCCTTGACCTCGCCCGCCACCACGGCGAAACCTTTGCCGGCCTCACCCGCGCCGGCCGCTTCGATCGTCGCATTCAGGGCCAACAGATTGGTTTGATCGGAAATCGCGGTGATCACATCGAGCACCTTGCCGATCTTGCCTGATGCTTCCTGCAACCGCTGCATGATCTCAACCGTTGCCTTTGAGCGGCTGGTGGTCTGTTGGACGATCTGCGATCCGCGGCTGGCGTTCCGGGCCACCTCGCGCACCGAAACGGTCATCTCGTCGATCGAGGTCGCCACTGTGGAGAGCATCCCGGACATCTCTTCGGCGGAGCCCGCAATCTCCTGCACCGCCGCCGACAACTCTTCCGTTGCCGAGGAGACGGTGTCCACCGCGAGCGTCATTTTTTCTGAATCGTTGGAGAGCGCCGTGGAGCGATCGTTCAGCCCGGAAACCGTGGTCCGCAATGTGCCGCTTCCGGTTCGCATTCGCGAAGTCAGCTCCACCAGGCTCTCGGTCATGGCGTTAAGCGCCCGGCCGAGATCGCCCAACTCATCCCGCCGATCCTCTTCCACCCGCTCGGAGAGGTCGCCGCGCGCCACCGATTCGGCCAGGGCCACGGCATTTTGCAGCGGAACCGTGATCGATCGCGCGCTCCAGAACGCGCCGAGTCCGAGCGCTACGATCAGTCCACCGGAAACCAAGAGGAGCGTCAGGCGCAGGCGCGCGAGGTTGGCGCTGAATTCGCTGTGATCGAGGGCGTAGGCGATCACGCCGACCTGCTTTCCGGAGTAGTCATGGATGGGGAAGAGAGTGATCCGGTGCTGGTCGACCTCCGCCTTGGTCAGTGTCGCGGCGCCTGCATCGAGCAGATTTTCACTCACCAGCGGCAGCAGGACGCCGCGATCGGTCGCGGTGACCAGGGCGAAGCGGTCGCCGATCAGCGGATGCTGCGTGCGATCGGCCAGCTTCGACGCAGTGGCCAGACGGTCGGCATTCATGAACACGCCGAACTCCTGCTGCGCGTCGCTTTTTGCGGCCATGATCAGCGGCACATAGGGCGACAGCATCTCCACCGATCCCAGGTGTCGCCCATCCGCCGCGGTGATCGGTGCCAGACCGCGAATCACAAAGCCGCCCCGGCCGATCTCCACCCCCACAATGGGGGCATGCCGGCCGGACTCCGAGTTGATCTCCACCACGGTCTTGCGAAACGATGAGATGTCGTCGCTGTGGGACTGTGCCGTGCGCCAGACACGATAGAGGCTGCGCCCCGAGGGCAGATGAAAATGGAGATGGTAGTCGGGATCCCCGGTGATCTCGGCGAACGACTTCTTGATCGGCGAGAAAACCCCCCGCAGAAGCTCGCGCGCCTTGGCCGCCATGGGGTCGTCGGCGGCGTTGATGTCGCCCGCGAGGGCGATCTCGTAGGCCTCCAGAACTCGGGGATCGCGGCTGTAGAGAGCCGCATGGGAGAGGCAGAAGCGCTGGGTAAGATCGAGATAGGAGTTGATTTCGGCGATCTTCGCCGCAATGCGCTCATCGAGTGCCGAAGTGGCGCTCTTGCGGAGGCTGTAGTCGCTGGCGGCGAGAATGGTCAAGATCGCCAACATGGTGCCGGCGACCGGCAACAAGAGGCGGTGCTGGATCTTCATGCGAGTTCCGATGGTGGGTAAGCCCGGCATCCGGGGGGGCTCTGCGCCGGTCCGGCGCGCTGTGGCACGGCTGGAGTGGCCGCTATCTGTCCTGTCTGTTCCATCGACCCGAATTGGGGGCGAACTGAACCCCATCGCGTTCCCCGTCGTGGTCTCCCCGCCAGGTTGCTGCCGGCGAAGCGCGCCGGTGGCGGGTGAGCGGGAGCGGTGCAGCGTCAAACAAGATTTGGAAAGAAGAAGAGATCCGCGCGGAGGAAACCCCAAAAAAACAGGGATGGAGCGTCGGCTGGGTCGATATCTCGGAGTGAAATCCGTTGCGTCGTC
>JALXCG010000219.1 GCA_026991065.1 Gemmatimonadota bacterium
CTTCGAGATCAAGGCGCTGAGTCCGCAGGAAGGCTGGTTGCCTTTCAAGGACTTGGCAACGCAGAGATCGGAGCAGGGACGGATGCGGGGCGACGTGAAGGCAATGGGCGACAGGCTCCGAGGTGAATCTGCCCCTCGATTCTAACAGGATTGCGCGCTGGGTCGACCCTGCCGGTGGGCGCGGTCCCGGTTGCGCGTTGACCGGGGAGCGCCGAGCGCGCAGCGCGGCGGATGAGCCCGACACCTGCTTGACCGGCCGCAGCCGCGGCGCCTCTCCCCGGCCGCGCCCGAGCGCGCAGCGCGGCGGATGAGCCAAGGCCACGCATCCCGGCCGCAGCCGCGGTTTCGGCCAGGACCGATCGGCGCCGAAGAGAGAGTTGCTCCGTCGCAGCTCCCCGCGCATCAACACCACCCCGCGGCGGTGCACAACACCGAAACTCCCGCCCTGCGACCTCCGCGCAACGCAACTGGCCCCGACGAAAAACCTGCCGATTCCTCAACCAGTAGCCGTGCGCGCAGAAATCTCTGCCCAAGGCCTCTTGCCGAGTCGCGAAAAACTGCCGAAGATGGCAGAATTCGACCGGCGAGGCCCGCCCGGGCAGAGAGTTTCGCGGCCGGGGCGCCGCCCTCTCTCGCACCCGCGCCGCCGCGCCGGCTGCCACTTTTCTGTTCTGCGCACCGCCACGCTTTGGAGGCTATTTTGAGATCCGGTCAAATTCGTCGCATCGCCGTCAACACTGGGGGCGGAGACGCTCCCGGCCTCAACGCCGTGATTCGCGCCGTGGTGATCGCCGCCCTTTCGCGCGGCTGGGAGGTGCTCGGCATCCACCGCGGCTACAGCGGGCTCTTTGCGCCGGAGGATGGCGGCCTGATCCGGCTCGACCGCGAGTCGGTGCGCGGGATCACCCACCTGGGCGGCACCATTCTGGGCACCTCCAATCGCGGCAATCCCTTCGCCTGGCCGGTGACGACCAACGACGGCAATGTGGTCGAGGTGGATCGCTCGGCCGATGTGATCGACGCCTTCGACGCCGCCGGGATCGACGCGCTGGTGGCGATCGGCGGCGACGGCAGCCTGCGCATCGCGCATGAGCTGTCGAAGTCGGGGCTGCCGGTGGTGGGGGTGCCGAAGACGATCGACAACGATGTGGAGCGAACCTTTTTCACTTTCGGCTTCATGACCGCGTGTTCGATCGCGACCGAGGCGATCGACCGGCTCCATTCGACGGCGGAGAGCCATGAGCGGGTGATGGTGATCGAGCTGATGGGGCGCGATGCGGGCTGGATTTCGCTCCACAGCGGGATCGCCGGGTCGGCGGATGTGGTGCTGATTCCGGAGATTCCGTTCGAACTGGAGTCGGTCTATCGCAAGATCCGCGACCGCGAGGCGCATGGGCGTCACTTTTCGATCGTGGTGGTGGCCGAGGGCGCGCTGCCCAAGGGGGGGCATCAGTTGACCCTCGAGGCGGCCGGCGGCGGGCGCGAGGAGGCGCGACTGGGCGGGATCGGCGAGTGGCTGGCGGAGAAGATCGAGAAAGACACCGGCAAAGAGACGCGACACATGGTGCTGGGGCACTTGCAGCGCGGCGGCGGGCCGGTGGCCTACGACCGCTTGCTGGCGCTGCGGTTCGGCGCGGCGGCGGTGCGCTGCGTGGAGATGCGCGCGTTCGGCACCATGGTGGCGCTGCAGCCGCCGCGGGTGGTGGCGGTGCCGATGGCCGAGGCGATTCGCGAGCGCAAACTGGTGCCGGTGGACGGCGATCTGATCCAGACCGCGCGTGATCTCGGCATCTCGCTGGGCGATTGATGCCGGCGCGGGCAGCGGTTTTCGATGTCGATCTCACCCTGCTCGACGGCTGGTGCGGTCATCTTTACGCCGGCCATGTGATGCGCGCCCGCCCCTGGCGGCGGTCGGCCTGGGCGGCGCTGGCGCGGCGGGCGGGGCGACTGGCGAGCGCCGGGTTGCAGCAGGCGGTGGCGGTGGACACCGGAGTGCGCATTCTTGCCGGGCTCAGCGAAAACGACGCCCGCGAGTTGGCGCAGGAGTGTTTCGAGCAGCGGATCCGGCGCCGCCTCTATGCCGACGCGGTGG
>JALXCG010000220.1 GCA_026991065.1 Gemmatimonadota bacterium
TGCTTCCCGGCGGCCTGCCGGGTGCCGACCATCTCGACGCCGATCCCCGCATTCACGCTCTGCTGCAACGCCTTGCCGCCGCGGGCGCCTACACCGCGGCGATCTGCGCCGCCCCCCGGGTGCTTGCCAACGCCGGCCTGCTGCACGACAAGACCGCGACCAGCTACCCCGGTTTTCTCGACCGGATGGAACTGCCCGGCCTGCGCGTGAGCGGCGCCGCGGTGGTGGTGGACGGCAAAGTGATCACCTCCCGTGGGCCGGGTACCGCCATCGATTTTGCCCTGGAACTGATCGCCGCGCTGGTCGGGCCGGAGAAGCGCGCCGAGGTGGAGGCGGCGCTGGTTCGCAGTCCATGACTGAATGTGTGACGGACGTGACGACTGTGAGCGCCCGGCGCTGCTCAAGCTGCACGCGTTCGGCCAGGAAGCGCCGGGTTTGGATTCAGTCGGTTCTGGCAACGCGGAAGCCCAGGCTATTGCTGGCGTAACCGGGGTAACAGAGATTGTTGCGGTAGGATGCGTAGAGGACGGAAGTAACGGAAACCCAGCCGCCACCGCGGGTAACGCGGTGGGTACCGTTCTCAGGCCCCGTCGGATCGATTCTTGGGGTAGTGCCCAGGCTGCATACCACCCAATCGTTCACCCACTCGGCAACGTTGCCCGACAAGTCGTAGACTGGATCCGCGAGGTTCGCTTGTGCCCCGTCCGGATAACTGCCCACGGGGGCAGTCCAGCCGACGCAGTTTCTCCAATTGAAGCAGTTCACTCTGGAGCAGTTGGGGTTTTCGTCTCCCCAGGGAAAGATCCGATCGTCGTTCCACTGCGCTGCATACTCCCACTCCGCATCGGTTGGTAAACGGTAGCCCTCTGCCGAATAGGGATCGCCCCCGCCGCAGGTCCACGTTGAGTGATTGTAAGCGCGAGGAAGTCCCTGCAAGAGCGAAAGCCAATCGCAAAAGGAGACTGCTCCGAACCAAGTTACCTCTTTCATCGGATGGTCACCGTTGATCCCGTGCCCGGCGTCACGAAGTGAAAAGACACCGTTGGAGAAAGCGATTTCGCAGTCGTCGTGGTCCAGATTGACAAGTTCCTCGGTGCTCCCATCCAGGTTGTCACGAACCGATGAGGGGGTTGCCGTCACATAACCGCGATCGTAGGCCCACTGAAGCAGATCCAGATACTCCCGGTTCGTTACTTCATACTGGCCAAGCCAAAAGTCGTGCGTCAGGGTCACCCGATGCTCGTCCTGGCCGCACGCGGCCACGCCATCCCCCATGATGAAGGTGCCCGAGGGCACAAAAACAAAAGAGCCGGGGGGAGCCGGAGTCTCCCAATGACCCTCGTCAATGTCTACCCTGACCCGGTTCTCTTCCTGGGTTGCGAAATGGTCGGCGGCGACATTGATCGTGGCAGCCTGGGCGCTGGCGGGAAGGAGGAACATGAAGGGAAAAAGCAGGCGAAACATCGATCGCTCCTGTTGGCTAAATGGTGTTGGCCTGGGGCCTGTCGCTTGCCGGTCTTCGATTCCTGCATTCGGGCTGTCTCGAGATCGGGGGCGCCGGGTCCACTGGAAGGCTGGTCGCCTTTCGGGGACTTAGCAAGGCGCGGCGCAGGGACGAGTGCGGGGCGACATGAATCTACCGAGATTGTGTGGATATCGTAGCTCGCGCGTCATCCCCGTCAACCCCCACTTCGGCCTCGTCAGCGCGGGAATCAGCTGGCGTATCTCTTCGGAGATCCGCAAGGAAATGTCCGAAGGCTGTTGGTTCAGGCGTTTGCTGCGGCCGCTCCCGCCTGGCCGATGCGGTGTCATTTCAGCGGCGCGGCAATTGGGCTCGTCTGGTGCCGGCCACGATCGAGGGCGGGGGGGCGGCGGAAGATGAGCCGGGGGCTTCTCCGCCGGGATGACGCGGTTTCGGCCAGGACTGGTCGGTGGAGAGAGAGAATTGCTCCCCGGCGTCGAGCAGTGCGCCGGGCGATCAGTCGCGGCGGTGCATGAAAAAAAGGATCGGGTGAGCGGTGCAAGGAGCCGCTTACTCCCAGCAGTCGCCGCCTTTGCCGACATAGAAGTCACCCTCATCAAGCAGGGT
>JALXCG010000221.1 GCA_026991065.1 Gemmatimonadota bacterium
CAATGGTGCAGCACCTCCGCCGGGCCCAGCAGCCGCAGAATCTCTCCCGCTTCCAGGTAGGTGCGCACCCGCCCCTGGGCACTGCGAAACGAATGCGGCGCGATCTCCCGCCACTGCGCCCGATGCTGCGCATACGCCGGATCGGCGGTGGTGAACCCGGTGAGCATGAGCAGCGCCCCGGGCCGGCTCCACTGCCGAATCCACCGCAGGAGCGTGGCAACGCCCTCGCGGTCGAGATCCGGGATCAACCCGAAAACCAGAACTCCGCCATAAGCCGGCACCGGCGGCTGAAACTGCTCGAAGGTGGTGCTGAACACCTCCAGCGGCAGCTCCCGCCGGAGCGCCTCGCGCCGCAACGCCGCCGCCGCTTTCGGCGCCGGCTCCAGGGCGTGAACCGTCACCCCCCGGGCCGCCGCGAAAAACGCATTCCGCCCCTGCCCGGCGCCGACATCGAGAATCGGAAGATCGACCGGGAAGCGTTGCACAAACTGCACCAGCAACGCTTCGGGATCGGCTCCGAAATAGGCGCCGCTGCGTCCATACTCCTGGTCGTAGTTCATGCCCGACCTGCTCTCTTCCCAGCGCTGCGCGCCGCATGAAAAAGAGCCCGCGCACGCTCGGTGCGCGGGCTCCGCTTGGCCACATGATGAATCAGAGGCTACTGCTCCGCCAAAACAGCAACCGATCCATGCCGACTACTTGGTGATCGAGATCCCGATCGTGGAGACATCCAGGCCCTCGCCGGGAGCGGCGAACGCGCAGGGGCCGCTGTAGTCGTTGTAGTACAGGGGATCCAACCAGACGTCCCACCCGGCGCCATTGTACTGATACATGACCATGGTGCCATCCAGGGGCAGACCGTCGATCACGAATGCCCAGGTCTCGCCCAACGGACAAGGCTCTTTGTCGCCATCGCACTTCACGTAGCCGATACCGCCACGAACCTCACCAATGACCGCCACATCAGTGCCGGCGCAGTCGGTATTCCGCCAGTAACCGGTAATCTGCGTGCCATTCAGAGACAGCTCCAGGCCATCGCAGTAGGGATCGAAATCGAAGCAGGTCTGAGCCTGAAGACCAGTCGTAATGAGAAGAGCTGCGGGGAGAGCGAGAAGCATCTTTTTCACGTGCATTCCTCCATGCATTGAAGAGCCACCTGGAGAACCGGCGGGTTCCAGCTTTCCAGTCTCTTCCATCCTCCACACCATAACCCCACCCCAGAGAGATTCAAGCGCAAAGTAATAGCCGCCGAAAAAACCTGCAATTCGCTTTCCAAACATACGTTGAGGGGATTCCGGACCGCTCTCCCGAAAACAGTGCAAAAAAAACCGCGGGCACCTTCGTTGCCCCTTCTCCGCTCCCCCGGAGAACCTCATTCAATATTCTCACCAGCAGAGATTGCAGCAGTTATAATAATGGTTTTGTGGCTCCACCTGTTTCTCGCCAAGATATCGTCGCGAAGGTGGATCCTGTCGAGAGATTCGGGTCGCCTGAATCCTCCTTCAGATACTTCGCCGAGATCGTTCGTCCATGCGACCCCTCTTCCTCGCTTCCCTTCTGTTCCCTCTGCTCCCCGCGCTCCGCCCCGCGGCCTCGGCAGCGCCGCTGCCGGGACCAGCGCCGGAGAACCCGTCCCCCGTCGCCGATTTCGCCATTTATGACCCGCTCTACGAAGATGATGGCGTGTGGGAGGAGGAGGTGACTGCCCTGCGCACGCTGCTCGATGCCTTCGGTTGGAGCTACCTGCTGCTGGATGAGACCACCCTCGACGCGACGGCCGCCGCGGGGCAACTTCCGGTCCTGGCACTGATCGCGCCCGGAGGCTGGGCCGCGGCCCGCAATCGTGCACTCCCCGCGGCCGCCGACCGGGCGATCCGTTCGTTTGTCGCCACCGGCGGCAACTATGTCGGTTTCTGCGCCGGCGCCTACTCGGCCAGCGACAGTGTCTCTTTCGCCCGCTATGCCTGGCGGGGATATGTGCGGCCGTGGCTCTATCTCGACTATGGCGACGCCGAAGGCTACGACCTCAACCTGTGGCCGGGAACCGCCCGGGGTCCCTTCGGCTGGGCTCCCTGGCGCGGCGGC
>JALXCG010000222.1 GCA_026991065.1 Gemmatimonadota bacterium
CCTTAGAGAAGAGAGAGATTCTGGAAAACCGGCCAAAACATCGGTTGCATTTCAATAGATCGGATTTATTATGGAGGCATGAACTCCTCTCCCACTCCCCGCAAGGCTGATCTGGTGGCTCAGGATCTGATGCGCGCCATCGTCTCCGGACGGGTGGAGGTGGGCTCGCTGCTGCCGCGGGAGGCGGAGTTGGCGGCGCGCTACGGGGTCAATCGGGGGGTGATTCGCGAGGCGGTCAAGCTGCTGGAGGTGCATCGGTTGGTGCGCCCGGTGCGGCGGCTCGGCACACAGGTTCTGGATCCGCTGCGCTCGCTCAGTCCGGATGTGTTGGCGACGATGCTGATGCCGGCGCCGGGGCGGTTGGATGGGGCGGTGCTGCGTGAGTTGCTGGAGGTGCGGGCGCTGATCGATGCGGAGATGTGCGCGATGGCGGCGCTGCGGCGCACGGCGGAGGATCTGCGCGGGCTGGAGGAGGGGGTGGCGGTGCTGGGGGCGCGGCTGGAGGATCCGGAAGGCTATGCGGAGCAGGTGGATCGGATCGCGGAGCTGGTCGCGCTGGCGAGTCACAATCGGATCTATCGCATGATGGTGCATTGGCATCGGCGGATTCGGCGCGGCTGGGGGGATTTCGCGGTGCTGGCGCGCTCGCCGAGTGAGCCGCATCTGCAGGGGCTGGCGGGGTTGGTGGGGATGATTGCGGCGCGGGACGCCGAGGGGGCGCGCGATTTGGTGCGTGGTTTTCATCGTTGGATTACGCCGCGGATTTTGGCCATGGCGGCGCTGCGGTCGGGGGAGTCGCCGGCGGGCGAGTTCTCTGCCGGGGCCGGGCTGGTGAGTGAGTTTTCTGCTGAGGAACGGCATGAGTGAGATGACTGACGCGGCGGCTGCCGCGAACGGCGCCGGGGCGATTCCGGCTGGTGCGAGCCTCGAACGGGTCGCCAACCTGAACGTGCTCCGGGTTTCCGGCGGCGACTACGAGATGGCGTTTCAGCATGGGCGGTTGCTGGCGGACGAGGTGCGCCGCGGGCCGCTGCCCTACTACCGCAGTTATATGGACCGCACGCTGGCGGATTCGGGGTTGGGGCCGCTGCGGCCTTTGGTCTGGCCGCTGCTGCGGCAGTTGCTGGGGCGGCGGGTGGCGGCGGCGATGCCGGATGCGACGCGCGAGATGCTGCACGGGCTGGCGGATGGCGCGGGGCTCTCTTTTCAGGAGGTGCTCGACGGGGCCACGATGCCGGATGCGTTTCTGTGGATCGTGGCGCACTGGGCGCGGCTGCGGCGGGTGCCGCCGGCGGTGATTCATCGGTTGGCGCTGGGGTTGGGGTGCACCAGCGCGATCGCCTGGGATGGGGCGACCGAGGATGGGCGGCTGCTGCACGCGCGCAACATGGACTACCACGGGGTGGCCTGCTGGCCGCAAACGGCGCTGGTGACGTTCCATCAGCCGCGGGATGGGCAGCGCTATGTTTCGGTGGGGGCCGCGGGGATTGTGCTCGGTGGATTCACGGCGATGAATGAGGCGGGGCTGACGCTGGCGGTGCATCAGCACATGTTTACCGATCGGACGGCGTTTGGCGGCACGCCGATCGGGCCGACGGGAGACCGTTTGATGCGCCGGGCGGAGAGTCTGGAGGATGCGCGGAAGATTCTGGCGGAGCAGCGGCCGATCGGCTGCTGGACCTATCTGGTGTGCTGCGGTCGCTCGCGGCGGGTGCTTTGCTGGGAGGAGGATCCGCGGCGGCAGGCGGGGCGCGAGATTGCCCGGGCGCGGCAGGCGACGGCCTACAGCAACATCTATCTCGACCGGCAGTTGGGGGAGACCGAGGTGGATCTCTATCCCTCCTACTGGCGGGCCAATCTGGGCCGTTTCCGGCGCGCGAACCAATTGCTGGAGGAGCGTCCGGCGCCGCTCGATGCGACGGCGATGGCGGCGATTCTGGGGGATACCGGAAGCGATCCGCGCTGCCGTTTGCGCGACGCGATCGGGATGTTGATGACGGTCTCTTCGGTGGTGTTCCGGCCCGAGGATGGGGTGTTCTGGGTCGCGACCGGGGAGGCGCCGGTGAGTCGCAATCGG
>JALXCG010000223.1:0-1509 GCA_026991065.1 Gemmatimonadota bacterium
CCGAGTGCCGCCTTTGCCTTATGCCTGAACTGCCCGAAGTCGAGACCACCCTGCGCGGCCTTCGCCCCCATCTCGAAGGCCGCGCCATCACCGGCCTGCGGGTGCGCAATGGCGCACTGCGTTGGCCGGTCGCCCCCGACCTGGCCTCACGGATCGGGGGGCGCCGGGTCAGCGCGCTGAGCCGCCGCGGCAAGTACCTGCTGCTTCACCTGCCCCCCGGCGGCACCCTGCTGCTCCATCTCGGCATGTCCGGCAGTCTGCGCGTGGTGCCGGCGGAACTGCCGCCGCGCAAGCATGACCACGTCGATCTGCTCCTGGACTCGGCGCGCGCGTTGCGGTTCCACGACCCGCGCCGCTTCGGCTGCATCCTCTGGCAACCGGGCAACCCCAACAGCCACCCGCTGCTCGCCCGGCTGGGTCCGGAGCCGCTGGGCAGCGAGTTCGACGGCGACTACCTCCGGCGGCGGTCGCGCGGCCGCCGTGGGGCGGTCAAGAACCTGATCATGGACAGCCACATTGTTGTCGGCGTCGGCAACATCTACGCCTGCGAATCGCTCTTCGCCGCCGGCATCCACCCGGCGCGCCCCGCGGGACGGATCTCGGCGCAACGCTACCACCGCCTGGCAACCGCGATCCGCGCGGTATTGCAGGCCGCGATCGAGGCCGGCGGCACCACCCTCCGCGACTTCACCGGCGCCGAGGGGCGCCCCGGCTACTTCGCCCGGCAACTCGCGGTCTACGGCCGCGCCGGGGAGGCGTGCAACCGCTGCGGCAGCACCATCCGCCTGATCCGCCTCGGGCAGCGCGCGACCTACTACTGCCCGCGCTGCCAGCGCTAAGAGCCCAAATTCCCCGATAGCCAGGCGTCGCCAAGGGATTCATCGTATTCGCTGAAGAACTCCGCCCAGGTAGGGGAGTCGATCGGCGCGGGCGCTTTGTCTCTGTCTCTTCCGCCAGTTTTTTCTTGTCAGGAGCACCTCTGTCGCACCATCGCCCCCCGACCGCGCTCCCATCGGGGCAAGTAGCTCACCGACTCGAATCCCCTCCTCGCCGAATCAGCTTCTCCTTCTTGCCAATGGGATTGGCTCATCGACGGCGGAATGTGCCAACGGCCTCCGGTGCATGGAGAGCAGATCGACCGGAATGCCGCGCCCCGCGATCGGGTCAGTTGCCAAGGGCCTTGCGCAGATCCGTTCGCAGGCGGCCGAAAGCGGGGCAACACTTGGCCACGGTCTCCAGATCCAGGTTTTGGGCAATTGCCACTCTGGCCGCTCCCGGATGCTCGAACCCCTCCGCGCCGCCGACCCAGTCGCCCAGAATCTGCTTGGCCTGCGTGGGTTGGAGCTGCTCTGGAGCGCGGGATCGCCGGACTGCTCGCCGGAGAGCAGTCTCCGCTGCCTTCGTGTCGGCAATGAGCCACGCTTCAAATTCCCTGACAGCCACAGCAATCACGGTTGGAGGGGCAATCGCGAGATCTTCAATGTGGCGCCGGAGCATTTGTTGGCGCTT
>JALXCG010000223.1:1519-2074 GCA_026991065.1 Gemmatimonadota bacterium
CGCCAGGCATCCTGATCGGCATCGATCATCACGATGGCAAGGTCGGGTCTGTCTTGCTCTGAAGGCCACGAAAGAACCCGGCGGATACACTTGCGGTTGCGCAACTGGCTTCCCCTTACCACCTGCTCCCGCCAGTGCATGGGGGCGACAAAACGAAGCGCGCGGCGCGGCAGATCGTGGTCCGCTTCCACCAATCTGGCCACCAGCCAATGGGCCGCGCCCCACTGCCCATCCTCCAGCACTTCGCCCGGAATGGGCGGATACTGGTAGCCGGGAGTCGACTCGCGGAACCCCTCACAATAGAGGACGATCCGGGGGTTTCCGATGCTCATGGGGGTCTAGCTTCCGGGAACCCCGCCCAAGCTCCCCGAGAGCCAGGCGTCACCAAGAGATTCATCGTATTCGCTGAAGAACTCCGCCCAGGTGGCGGAGTCGATCGGCGCGGGCTTTACCCGAGTGTTGCCGCTCTTTCGATCGCGGGTGACGAAGCGAACCTCCCGCGGCTCGCAGGCATTGAGGAGATCGGCCGAGTGGGTGGCGAGCACAACCTGAACC
>JALXCG010000224.1 GCA_026991065.1 Gemmatimonadota bacterium
CGCACGCCGAAGGTCGGCGACACCCATGCTTGCGGTTTCGCAGCCGGCGCTTGCGCGGCACCGCGCAGCCGCGCCGGGAAGGACGCACTCAGGAACAGAACGGCTCGGGTGCCGGCCGCGGTCTCCCAGGAGAGTGTGACACCCCCGTCCGCCAAGCTGCCGCTGCTGCACAACGCGTGGGCACCGGGCGCCAGCGGAAAACGCAACTGCACGCGATGCCGCCCGGCACAGCGAAGGTGATCGTGGAGCAGAAAGCGCCCCTGGCCAAGGTGTAGCACCCGCCGCTGGTGGCGAACCGGATCGGAGAGCCGGGTGTAGCCGTCGTGCTCTCCGCTGATCAGCTCCAACTCGCCGCCCAGGTGGCACTCTCCCCAGCGCGCCCGCGCCCGCGTCCGCCACAAAAACGCCCCCGCCATCGATGACTGGTCGCAGCCATCAACAGTGATCGTCGCGTGCGCGCGGGTCGCGCGAAAATGGTCGCGCCACTCGCCTCCGGCGTGGTAGCGGTAGGTTCCGGGATCGACCACAATCGGCTCGTCGCCGACCCAGAAGGCGATGGCGAGCGAATCCGCGTGGGCATGCGCATCGAGCGGCGCCAGACCATGCGCGCCGGCATCGAAAAAGAGCGTGCGCTCCGGGGTGCCACCACGCAGCACCGCCCAGCCGGCCGCGCCGTGTAGCTGCGATCCGGGCAACTTGCCGGGGCCAACCCCTCGCAGCACCCCACAGCGCCTGGGCTCGTCGCCATAGAGCCAGCGCGTCGTCGGCCGCAAGCGCGCCCGCAGAGCGCGCGGCAGCGCCGCCCAGTCCCGCGCCTCCCAGGCCGCCGCCTGGGCAGTTTCCGCAAGCGCGAAAGCAGGCCCGGCAGAGAGCCCATGCACCTGCCCATCATCGCCATCGCCCGGCTCGATCGCGCGACCACCGGGCAGCACCAGAGCCGCCAGAAAACGACTCGACGCGCGCAAATGACCGCGCAGAAACGCCGGCACCGGACGCCCGGCATGCGCCAGCGCACGCACCGCCTGCAGCACGAAACCAGTGGCAAACGCCTGATAGTGGGGCGCCTGCTCGCGGCCGGATCCATCATCCGCGAATTGCCGCGCCAACTCCCGCCGCAAGATCCTCAGCCCCTGCGCCACCCAGCGGTCCGCCCCCCGCAGCGCCGGCAGCGCGGCGCCGATGATGACCAGCCCCGCCGCCTCGCCAATCGCATGGTTGTTGGCGGAAGAACCGCGCGAAATGTTGCGCGCAATCGCCTGCGCATGACGCGCGGCGCACACCTCCAGTTGCCCCCCCAGGCGCCGGTCGATCGCCCCCGACCCGGCCACCAGGTCGGCTCCGTGCAGAATCGCGATCATCCGCAGCGCCAACTCCAGCGGCGACTGCCAGCCGATCCCGACCTCCGGCGGATTGGCCGCCAGCCAGGAGCGGAAGACCTCGGCCACGGCCAGCGCGTAGCGCCGCTCGCCGCTGCGCCGGAACTCTCTGCCCAGCAGCGCGACCTGGGGCAAGCGGTGGAGTTCCCAAACCAGGCGCGCGCCCCCGTTCGACGTGTCCCGATGATTCATGCGCGGCCCGTAGGCCCGCGGCCACTCCCCACCACCCAGCGGATCGCGATGCCAATCCCGCGCCTCCGCAATCCGCACATGCCCCAGCGCAAGAAGCGGACACCAGCCGGCGGCCAGCGCCCGCCCATCCGCCGCCGGCTCCAGCCAGGCGCCGTACCAGCGCTCTCCCGCGGCGGGCAGCTCCCGTGCCAGCAGAAAACCGCCGCGGTTCCAATCGGTAGCGGGCCGATCCAGTCGCAGCAACCGCAGATTGCGCCGTTCGAGCGGGTCGTAACTCCGCGCCAGGCGCCCCCGGGCCCAGCGCCATTCGCGAACCCGCTCCCGCCCTCCGCGCCAGGCGCGCAGCCCCACCTCCGCCACCGTCATTCGCGCCAGGCGCCGCGCCATCCAGCCCCAATCGTCGGCGCCGCGCCCCCGCCCCTCAGCGCAAGCCGCCTCCGCGCGGTCGCTCCGGCCCCTCGCCGTCGTCTGCCCCATCGCCCTACCCCCGCGCTTGCCCGCCGGA
>JALXCG010000225.1 GCA_026991065.1 Gemmatimonadota bacterium
GCCATCGGCGTCACCCAACCGGCGCGGCGGAACAAGTGCTCTCCGCGCGCCCCGGGCTTGAGTCCACCCCGGCTGTCGCCCCCGACGGCTCGGAGATCGCTTTTACCCTCAATCAGGGCGGCAACCCCGATATCTACGTGATTTCGGCGACCGGCGGTGATCTGCGGCGCCTGACCTTTGCCCCGGGCATCGACACCTCTCCCTCCTGGTCGCCGACCGGTTCGCAACTGGTTTTCACCTCCGACCGCTCCGGCTCCCCCTCCCTCTATATCATGGGCAAGACTGGTCTGGCGCAACGCAATCTGATGATTCAGCCGGGCTATCTCGATGCGGCAAGCTGGTCGCCGCGGGGAGATCGCATCGCTTTTGTCGCGCGTTCCGACGGCCGCTTTCACATTTTCACCATCGATCCGCTAGGTGGCGAACCGATCCGCCTCACCGACCGGGGAAACAATGAGAGCCCTTGTTGGTCACCCGACGGCCTTCATCTGATATTCTCCTCCGATCGGAGTGGCGTTTCCCAGATCTACACCATGCGCCTCGATGGCAGCGCCCTCCGCCGGGTTCCCGGCACCCGGGGCGCAATCACTCCATCCTGGTCTCCCGCTACTCCCACCCACGAAGATCTCTGATCTGGAAGGAAGAGATAGAAATGCGCATGAATCGCAGCTCGAACCTGGCCTCACGCGGCGCCGCCATGGCGCTGGTTCTTGGAGCCGTTCTCCTCGCCGGTTGCGGCGGCAAGAAAGCCGCGGTGATCGAAGAGCCGACTCCTCCACCGCCGCCACCGCCGCCGCCCGTGGTTAAGGAAACTCCGCCGCCGCCGCCCAAGCCGGAAGTAATGCGGCTCGACCTGCAGCGGATCCACTTCGATTTCGACCAGTACAACCTCACGCCGACCGCGCAGAGCATACTGGCCCACCATGCCGACGCGCTGCTCAAGCATCCCGAGTTCTTCGTGCTGATCGAGGGGCACTGCGATGAGCGCGGCACCGTGGAATACAATCTGGCCCTCGGCGAAAAGCGCGCCGAAGCGGCTCGCGACTTCCTGATCAACTACGGGGTCTCCCCGGATCGCATCCGCACGATCTCCTACGGCAAGAGCCGGCCCCTGGTCGCGGGCGTGGATGAGGCGACCTGGGCGCAGAACCGCCGCGACGAGTTCAAGACCAGCAAGTAGCGGACGTGATACAACTGCGTTGGTCTGTTTTGCGACCGTGCGAATGCTCCTTCCCGTCCTGGCGGCGGGTTGGAGCATGGTTGCGTGTTGGTCGCGGGTGCTGGCTGGGGCCGGCTCTTGCCCTGCTCGCTGGTGGCTGTTCAGGCCGCGCGCAGCAGGAAGCGATGAGCCGTCGTCTGGACCTGCTCGAAGCCGCGATTCAGGCACAGCAGGTCCATGCCGACAGCCTTTTTGCCGAAGCGGACCGCGCCCTCCGAACGCATCAGGCGAGCAGCGAGTTGCACCGCACGCAGGATGCGGAGCGGGTGGCGCAGTTGGCGGCGAGCGTCGATCAACTGCGGGCGCGCATCGACGCCATTGAATCCGGCATCACACCGATTGGCAACGCCGCGGACAGCAGCGTTGCGCTCCCCCCGGCAGAGGCCGCCGCGCTCTTCAGGCAGGCCTATCTGGATGTCACGCGCGGCAATTTCGAGTTGGCGCGCGAGGGGTTCGAGCAGTTCCTTCAGGAGGCCGGCGCCAGCCCCCTGCGTGACGACGCGTTCTACTGGCTGGGCGAATGCCATTTCGCCGCAACCCGCTATGCCGAGGCACTGGCAGCCTATCGCGGGGTTCTGCTGGCCAGTGGAGACGGCACCGGCGACCAGGACTACCTGGCCCCGGCGCTTCTGCGCATCGGCCTGTGTGAGATGGAGTTGGAACAGCCGGGCGCGGCGCGCGCCACGTTCCAACGCATCCTGGATGAGTTCCCCGGCTCCGAGGAAGCCCGCGTCGCCGCTGAGCATCTGCAGAGTTCAAAGCCTGACAGTGGCGGGCCAACAACGCAATAATGGGCGCGACCACAACGCATGTGCGCCGGAGAAACGCTCGAATGAACCTGCCTTCCTCCTC
>JALXCG010000226.1 GCA_026991065.1 Gemmatimonadota bacterium
TGCTGATCTCCGGCTTGCGCTTGATCAGCCCCAGGTCCTCCACATAGAGCAGATCGTCGCTGGGGATGGCGTCGATGTTGTTGCCGCCCTGCAGAAGCGTCTCTACCACCCGGTGGATCCGCGGCTCCTGCAGCTTGTCGGCCAACTGATCCAGGTGGGTGGCGCGGCTCGCCACCAGTCGCTCCTTGGCCGCTTCGATCACTTCGGCGGTGACCGGCAGCGAGCGGTCCTTCACCCCCTGCTTCTTGAAGCAGGCTTCGTAGGCGAGCGCATTGACCAGCCACGGCTGGCCGGCGGTGTAGTCCCAGGCCAGTTGCAGCGCCTCCTCCTCGAAAATCTGCCCGGTCTCGGCGGTGTGCTGGGCGTAGAGTTCGCGCATCTCCTCAACCGAGAAATCCCCCAGCCGCAGCGACTCCGCCTTGATGTTGAAGCAGGAGCCGCCGGTGATGACCTCTTTTTCACTGGAAGCGTGGATGCGGTAGTCTTTGATGTCGCGCACCCCGCAGAGGACAATGCTCTGGGGAAAGCCGGCGGGGCGCTTGGTGTAACCGGCGCGGATCTGGCGCAGCACCGTGATCAGGGTATCGCCGATCAGGAGGTCTTGCCGGTCTGGCGCGGGGCGTGGAGGATGAAGTATTTCTTTTGCCCGATGAGCGAAAGAAGATCCTCGTCCGCCAGGCGCGCCAGCGGGGGGATCGTGTAGTGATCGGCTGGGTCTACCGGACCCGCGGTGTTGAAGAAGCGCATGGGGGGCAGTATAGCGGCTTTCCGCGGCCCCGGCGCCCGCCGTGTCGGCCGGGACTGCCGCGGCTGCAACGCTGGTCGGGGGTGCCGAGGGGCGGTCTGGAGCCGAGACCGGATCCGCTCGGAGGACGCCGGTTCGGCGAGAAGGGAGCGGCCGGAGCCGCGGCTTGCACCGATGCGAAGGCCCCGGCGGCGCGTTGCGCGGATCTGGTGCACATCACTCACGAGAACAAAAGGTGTTGCCGGTCAGCGGGGCTGGAAGAGCAGATCCACCACCCGGGGGTCGTGATCGCTGGCCAGGACGGTGTCGTTGCGGCGCAGGCCGGTGATGGTGAGCCGCGCCGGGCTCATGGTGCGGGTGTCGAGGATAAAGTGTTTTGCCACCGTGACGCGGTCGCTCGTGTAGAGGATGTAGTCGAGCACTCCGGGGTAGTAGCGCGCGCTCTCCTTGCGCCAGGTGTAGCCCATGCGGGCGTCGCTGTGGCGGCTGACCAGGAGGCTGAGGAGGCGGCGGTTCGAAGGGGTCGGGTCGCCCCGGTCCGGTGCGGGGACGGCGTTGATCTCTCCGCCCAGGAGGGTGCGCAGGGGAGCGCCGCTGCCCACCAGGTTCAGGTCGCCGCCGAGCACGATTGGGGTGGCGGCGGGCAGGGTGAGCGTGCCGCCCGGCGTGTTTGCGTCCGCCAGCCAGGCGACCAGGGCTTGCGCCTCTTTGCGGCGCTCATCTTCGGCTTTGCAGCAGCGCCAGTGGTTGGCCACGACCAGCAGATCCTGCTCCCGCTCCGGCCCCAGGTCGATGAGCGCGGCGCTGAGCCGGTGTTGCGGCAGGATCGCCCAGCTCTGCTTGATCGGGAAGCGGCTCACGATCACATTGCCGCGATCGCGCCGCACCGCGTGCCAGGCGCCGCCGGGGGGGCTGGGCAGCAGTTGCTCGAAGCGCTTCGCCACCGCTTCCGCGCGGTGGTTCCAGACTTCGTTGAGGATCCAGATGTCGGCGTTGATCGCGCGCAAGATCCGTTGCAGGGCCTCTTGCCGGGGCGCCTCCTTCTTTTTGAAGAGGCCGTCGTGCTGGATGTTGTAACCGGCCAGGCGCACCACGCCGGGTGTTGCGCGGGTGAAGTCGATGGGGGCGATCGGGATGGTGCCGGGAGCGAAGGTGTAGAGCAGGCCGCCGGGGCGGTCCGGAACCTGGTCGCCGAGCCGGCCGCTGCTGAGCAGAATGCGCACGGTTGGGCCGGGAAAGAGCGGCAGGTCGCGGGCCGGGCGGCGGTCGCGGCGCAGCGCCACCTCGAACTGGTCGGAGCCGTGGGTGGGGCCGATCCGCAGGTGGAGATCCGCCGGATCCAGGGTGACCGGACGCGGTGTGTAGAAAGTGCCCGTGCGCTTGCCGAACTCCCACACCAATTCGGCGCCCAGCCCCTCATGCTTCTTGCCGGTGGCGGGGTCGTTGTCGGTATCGATCCAGAGACGCAGATCCTGGCCTGCGTCCGGCTCCACCCGGGCGCCGCACTCGAAACGCAGATAGAGCCAATCCTGGTCGTTGGCCACCCACAGGCGGCCGAAGTCGATCGGCTCGCCGTCGCCCCGTGGGTCGATGGCGGCGGGCTCCATGCTGCTCCAGTCGGCGAAGTCTCCATCGAGCGAGATCGCTTGCAGTGTGGCGAATGCGGAGTCGGGCAGGGCGAGCAGGAGCAGCGCCAGGAGGGGCGCGAACCGCCGCCGGAGCGGGTGGAGGGCGCGGTGGGGTTGCGAAGAGCGCTGTTGCGGCATGAGGTTTCCTGAAGTGGAGTGGAGGGTCAACTTGTAGCGGCTCGTGGTTCCGAGAGCAAGGTGGGAAACAAAAACTGCCGACCGCGAAGAGGAAAGCCGCTTCGGGCAAAGCCGATGGCAGGGATCAGCCGACTCTTGGGTATGGCGTGCGCGGCTTCATGGTCGAGGTTATCCTGTGATCCGCCGGGTTCGAGCCGGGCACCCCATCCCATCGCCTTGCAGCGGCACTGGTTGGACGATGCGTACCGGAACGCGCCTTGGCCTCTGCTGCCTCTTCAGCGGTGGAGCGCCCCGCCACGCTCGACTCTTCCTGCAATCCCCCCCACGTTCCGATCCTATTCGAGGCTTTCGTGCTCCTTCTCAAACAGCTCTTGGCGCTTGTCTTGGCCGGCACCGCCGCGACCGCTGCGACCGCCGCGACGCACGGCGCAGTTGCTCGTGGCGATTGTCCCGGGTCCCGCTCCGGCGCAGCGGGGAGAGACGGCGGATCGGCCGCCGCCACGCAATACAATGTGCTGCTCTACGTGATTGATACGCTGCGCGCGGATCACCTGGGGCTGTACGGCTACGAGCGCGATACGTCGCCCTTCATCGACCAACTTGCCCAGGAGGGGGTGCGCTGGAACGATTTTCACAGCGCGTCCACCTGGACCTGGCCCTCCGTGGTGTCGATGATCTCTTCCGCCACGCTCCCCACCAGCCGCTGCCCCGATCGCTCGTTGACGCTGCACCCGCACTGGGACTCCCTGCCCGGGATTCTGGCTGATCGTGGCTATCACACGGCGTTGATCTCCAGCAATGCGACCCTTTGGCCGGATGGCCGTGTCGCCCCCCTCTATCAGACGGTGGAGAAACCGACGCGTCCCGACCAGGGCCTGACCAACCGCCTGGCGACCATGCTCCGGGATCCGTCGCAACGTCCTTTTTTCATTCACGCCCAGCCTTTCGGCGTGCATACACCGTATGAGTGCCCGGCGCCCTTCGATTCACTCTTTATCGGCGACCCCTTTTACGGGCAGCTGGGCGATGTGCCGCGGATCAACCCCACCAGCAGCTGTACCGGTGGTATCTCGCCTGATGTCGTGATCGACGGCATCCTCTCCATGGATTGGTATGTCAGCCAGTACGATGGTTTGATCGCCTACATGGACTGGCAGGTCGAGCAGATCTTCGCCGTGCTGGAGGAGCAGGGGTTGCGGGAAAACACGCTGGTGATCATTACCTCTGACCACGGCGAAGAGCTGGCCGGCGAGCACGACCGCTACTTCTGTCACGCCGACCATTATGAAGGCAACATCCATGTGCCGCTGCTGATCCTTTTTCCCGAGGCGTGGCAGCGCGAGCATGGCCCGTTCCGCGACCTGGCCATTGACGGCCCCTGCGGCCACATCGACCTCATGCCGACGATCCTGGATGTGCTGGGCATTGCGCCGCCTCCCTATTTGCAAGGACGCGATCTGGTCGCGGATCCGGTTCAAAACCGTCAGGCGGAGTTCGATCATTCCGGGCGCGCTTATCGAAAAGACCACTACAAGCTGATCAATCGGGCCGAGTTTCTGCAGGATGATCCCAACAAGGAACTCTTCGATCTCGCCACCGATCCGGCTGAAACCAACAACCTGGCCGTCACTGATTCTTCGCTCGCGACAAGGATGGAAAACCAGCTCAATCGCATCGCGGCGGCGGTCGACGCGCAGTGGCCGCCGCGCATGGAGCAGACCGATTGGAGCTTCTTCAGCGATTTTTCCACGCTCTATGATGCCAAGGAGTTGATGGAAAGCATCGACGGCGGACCTTCGGCCAAGTGGGAGTGGCTGGAGGTCGGCGGCGATGGCATGCTGCACGGCTTCGTGTTTCCGGCCGGGGACGCGGCCGCGGTGTCGCGGGGTCCGGAGTCGCGCGGGCGGCGCGCGTGGCGGCGGCATTTGCGGCGACACGACGGAGAGCGGAGGGTGCTGGATGCGCGGTCGCGGAGTGAAGCCGCCGCCGTCGCGGCGGACAGATTGGCGGCCGGGGACGGCAATCCCCGCGCTCAGGTGGAGCTGTATCGAACTTCGGTGGCGGTGATCGCGCCGCCGCTCTACCAGTCGCGCGCTCAGGCCGACATCGAACTGGTGAGCGGCCGGCTCGCTTTTGAGATCGCTTCCACCCAATGGGGAACCCAGCGCTATCGCCTGGTCATCGAGGAGAATCAGCTTACACTGCAGCGCTTTGCCCCTGGCGTTCCGGCGCTGGACTGGGGTACTGTGGCGTACCCCTACGGACTGAACCAGTGGCGCCATGTGACCCTGGAATCGGACGGCGACACGGTGCGCGTGGTGGTGGATGGCGAGGAACTCTTCCGGGAGTTGGAAACCGACCCGACCGCGATGTGGGGCACCACCTATTTCAAGATCGCTGACGACGGCGGAGAGGTTTATCTGGACAACGTTTCGGTGGTTGCCTTGAGCAGCGGCCCGCGGCAGTCGCCGCCCATCGAATGGCCGCTGCCGGGCCGCACCTCGCCCCGCGATCGCGCGACCAACTTCACGGCGCCGGATCCGGCTCGCCACCGCCGCTTCTGAGGTCCGGCCGGGACCGATCCCGAAGCGGGTGATGGCGGCTGATCTACGCGGGATCCGGATCCGTCCGATCCCGAAGCCGGGAGGAGTGAGAGAGTAGGATGGCATGATGGATTCGCCGGCGCTGGCGCGCTTCGCACCCTCGGTGCGGGAGTGGTTCAGCCAAACCTGGGGTGCGCCGACTCCGATTCAGGAGCGTGTCTGGCCGCGGATCAGCGGCGGTGAGCATCTCTTGATCACCGCGCCCACCGGCAGCGGAAAAACGCTGGCGGCGTTCCTGTGGGCCCTGGATCGGCTGCTCACCGGAGCCTGGGCGCCCGGAACCGTGCGGGTGCTTTATGTCTCACCACTGAAGGCGCTGAACAGCGACATCGGGCGCAACCTTCTGCAGCCTCTGGAAGGGGTGCGGCGGCTGCAGCCTGCGGCACCCGCGATCGGCGTTGGGGTGCGCAGCGGGGACACCAGCGCGGCGGAGCGGCGGCGAATGCTGCGGCAACCGCCGGAGATTCTGATCACCACGCCGGAGAGCCTGAATCTGCTTCTGAGTTCGGCCGGCGGGCGGGGGATGCTGAGCGGGATCGAGTGCGTCATTCTGGATGAGATCCATGCCGTGGTGGGCTCCAAGCGGGGGACCCACCTGATCACCGCGGTGGAGCGGCTGACGCGCCTCAGCGGGGAGTTTCAGCGCATTGCGCTGTCGGCGACGGTGCGGCCGCTGGCAGCGGTGGCGGCCTTCGTCGGCGGGCGGCGGCTGCTGGCGCCGGGGGAGTTCATGCCGCGCCCGGTGCGCGTGGTGCGGGCGGAGGAGAAGCGGCGCTACGACCTGCGCGTCGAGGCGTTCGCGCGCGAATCGGGTGGCGACGGGCAGCAACCAGCGGCTGCCGACAACACCTGGCGACGACTGGCGGCGGCCTGTCGCGAGCGGATCGCGGCCAACCGCTCGACGCTGCTCTTTGTGCCCAGCCGGGCGCTCTGCGAAAAACTCACCCGCTTGCTCAACGAGGGGGCGGAGGAACCGCTCGCCTATGCCCACCACGGTGCCCTGTCGCGTGAACTGCGGGTGGTGGTGGAGCAGAAGCTGAAGGCCGGCGAGTTGGCGGCGATCGTGGCTACCAACTCGCTCGAACTGGGCATCGACATCGGTGCCTTGGACGAGGTGATCCTGGTGCAGTCGCCGGAGTCGACCGCGGCGGCGATCCAGCGCGTGGGCCGGGCGGGGCACCGGGTCGGGAGCGTGAGCCGGGCGCGGCTCTATCCCACGCACGCGCACGATGCACTGGCCGCCGCCGCCCTGCTGCCGGCGATCGAGGCGCAGGAGATCGCGCCGGTGGTGATTCCGCGGGCGCCGCTCGATCTGCTGGCGCAGATTCTGGTGTCGATGGTTGGGGTTGAGGATTGGCCGCTCGACGACCTCTACGACCAGGTGCGCACGGCGGCACCCTATGCCGATTTGAGCCGCGCCGATTTCGACCGCGTGTTGCGGATGCTGAGCGGGCGTTTTGCCTACACGCGGATTCCGGAGTTGGCGCCGCGGCTGGCGATCGACGGCGTGGAGCGCGTGGCCCGGGCGCGGCGCGGCGCGCTCCTGGCGCTCTACCGCGGCGGCGGCACCATCCCCAATCGCGGCTACTATCGGCTGCGCCGCGCGGACACCCAGGCGCTGCTGGGGGAACTGGACGAAGAGTATGTGTGGGAGGCCAAGGTGGGGCAGGCGCTCAACCTCGGCACCCAGAGCTGGCGCGTCGCGGAGATTACCCCGAGCGAGGTGCGCGTGGTGCCGGGCCGCGCCCGGGCGCAGGACACGCCGTTTTGGAAGGGGGAAGCGCGCAACCGCGATTTCCATTTTTCGGAGCGGATCGGTGCCTGGCTGGAGGCGGCCGAAGAGCGTGCCGGATCGGCCGCGGAATTGACCGCCCATGTGGCGGAATCGGCGCCGCTGGCGCCCGCCTGGGCGACCGAATTGACGCAGTATCTGCTGCGTCAACGCAGCCACACCGGGCGGCCCCTGCCGCATCGCCACCACCTGCTCCTGGAGCGGATCGAGGCCGCGCCGGGGGCGTTTGCGGGAGGGCACCAGTGGGTGCTGCACACCTTCTGGGG
>JALXCG010000227.1 GCA_026991065.1 Gemmatimonadota bacterium
GCGGACTCTTCCGCTGGGCGAAGTCGGCGTTTATCCTCTGCCCGGAGATCTGGCAAGCCCTCCGCCCACCCCCCAATCAAGATCTGAGCGATCATGACCGGCTATCTGGCCCTGGTGCTTCATGCCCATCTGCCCTTTGTGCGGCACCCGGAGCATGCGCGGTTTCTCGAAGAGGATTGGCTCTACGAGGCGATCACCGAGACCTATCTGCCCCTGCTCGACGTTTTTGAACGCCTGCATCGGGATGGCGTGGATTTCCGGCTGACCATGTCGATGACGCCGCCGCTGGTGTCGATGCTCGATGATGAGTTGCTGCGGGCGCGCTATGTCGCCCACATCGACCGCCTGGTTGAGCTGGCGCGGCTGGAGACCGAGCGCACCCGTAGCGAGGACGCGGCTTTCCAGGAGCTGGCATGGTGGTATCTGGAGCATCTGGAGCGCACCCGCTGGCTCTTTGTGGAGCGCTATCAGCGCGATCTGGTCAGCGCGTTCGCCCACTTCCAGGACCTGGGCAAGCTGGAGATCATCACCTGCGGGGCGACGCACGGGTTCCTGCCGCTGCTGCTGGAGTCGCCGGCGGCGGTGCGGGCGCAGGTCATGGTGGCGCGCGATCACTATCTGCACCGCTTCGGGCGGGAGCCGCGGGGGATCTGGCTGCCGGAATGCGCCTATGTGCCAGGGCTGGAGAATCTGCTGGCGGAGGCGGAGATTCGCTTTTTCCTGCTCGATACGCACGGCATCGGGCTGGCGCAGCCACAGCCGCGCTATGGGCACTACGCGCCGCTCTATACGCCCGCCGGACCGGCGGCTTTCGCCCGCGATCCGGAGTCGTCGAGCCAGGTGTGGTCGGCCGAATCGGGCTATCCGGGAAATGCGGTTTATCGCGACTTTTACCGAGACCTCGGCTATGACCGCGAGATGGACTATATCGCGCCCTTCATCCACCCGGACGGCATTCGCGTGTTCACCGGGATCAAATACTATGCGGTGAGCGGGCGGGAACAGGAGAAACAGCCCTACAATCACAAGTGGGCGCTGGAGCAAGCGGCGCGGGATGCGGGCGATTTTCTGGCCCGGCGGCAGGCGCAGGTGCGCGGCCTGCATCCGCTGCTGGGGCGGCCGCCGCTGGTGGTCGCTCCCTACGATGCGGAACTCTTCGGCCACTGGTGGTATGAGGGGCCGATGTTCCTGGAGTATCTCTTCCGCAAGATCCATTTCGATCAGGATGAGGTGCAGCTCACTACGCCTTTCGAGTATCTGCAGCGGGAGCCGGTGCAGCAGGTGGCGCAGCCGGCGGCATCCAGTTGGGGCGAGGGTGGCTACTGGAAGGTCTGGCTGAATGAGAAGACCGACTGGATCTACCCCCATCTCCACCTCGCGGCGGACCGGCTGCAGAGCCAGTTGCGACGCCACCGGCCGCACCACGAGGCGTTCGAGGGGCGGGTGCTGCGGCAGATGGCGCGCGAACTGCTCCTGGCGCAAGCCAGTGATTGGCCGTTCTTGATTCATGCCGGCACGGCTACCGAATATGCGTCCAAGAGGGTGCGGATGCACATCTCCCGCTTTCATGCCCTGAGCCGAATGCTGACCGAGGAGGCGCCGGATCTGGAGGAGTTGGTGCGCATTGAGGAGCGCGACAATATCTTCCCCGCTTTGAACCTGGACCACTGGCACTGAGTCGATCCCATGCCTCTCTCTCCTTCCGCTCTCGAGCGCGCGCTGAAAAGCTGTCCGCCACCGGTTCGTCAAGATGGCGAGGAGTTGCTGGCGGCGGGACGGGTGAACTCGGCGCGGCGCCTGATCGGCCAGATTCAAGGCGATGTGCAGTTGGATTCCGGCGGGGTGGCGCGGGTGGTGGTGCGGCCCGGCGGACAGGGGCCGAGCGGCACCTGCACCTGCCCGGAAGGGCGCACTCCGCGGCCTGGGGGCGGGCGCTGGTGCGCCCACATCGCGGCGGTTTTCGCGGCGGCGGCACGCGGGCTGGCGGTGGCACCGGCGGCGCGCAAGGGGCGCCAGCGCGGCCTCACCAGCCGCGTGCAGCACCGCAGCGCGGGGCAGCAGCGGAATG
>JALXCG010000228.1 GCA_026991065.1 Gemmatimonadota bacterium
GGCTCTTCGAGCGGCCAGGGCTGCGCGCCGAAAAGAATCGGCAGCGGGATCTCGCGGTTGGGTGGGATCTCGGTGCGCAGATTGCCGTCGCTGTCGAACTCCAGGCCGCAAAGATCGCGCACCACGCGGCCGAGGCGGATGGTGGTGGAGATCCGCTCGCGGCCATGGATGCCGTCGCGCGTCGGGCGAACGATCTCGGACATGTCGGTCCAGATGTTGTCGTAGCCCTCGCCGTCGAAGAGGCCGCCATAGCCGGAGCCGCTCACCGGAATCTTGCCTTGCTCCGCCTGCTCCCGAATGGAGCGGATGCAAGCCGGCGTGTAGACACTGTTGCCGAGTGCGCGGTAGGTGGGGCTCCAGTGCATGCTCAGGGCGCCGCGCGGGCAGCGCAGCACGCAGGCGAAGCAGTTGCGGCAGCAATCACTCCGCGGGTCGGCGAGCACCCGCGGGTCATCGGCGGCGCGCTCGTGGCAGCCGTAGATGCAGGCTTCGATGCAGGTGCCGCAGTTGATGCAGAGATCGCTGCGCTCGATGCGGAACGGCGACTCGAGGGGGCGGGTGGAGGGCGCCGGGCGCGGTTGCAACTCGTTCATCGCGACTCTCCGCCTTGCGGTTCTTGCGCCGGCTCCCAAGCGGCGAGATCCAGGCCGTAAGTGTGCAGCAGCGTGGATCGCTCGGCGTCGACCCGCTGAATGAATCGCTCGACGGTGGCGCCGGCGGGGCCGAAGCGCTGCTCGATCCGGGTTTCGAGGGCCAGGTAGGCTTCGCGCAGCGGCAGGCGGGTCTGGCAGACCTCTTCGCAGAGCCCGCAGCGGATGCACTGCATGGCGGCATGGGCTTCGGCCTGGCTGACCGTCGTGTCGCCCGCGACCAGCGCCGCCGCCAGCCGCAGCTTGGCGCGCCCGGTGACCAACTCGTCGCCGGTCAGGCGGTAGGCGGGGCAGGTGGGGAGGCAGGCGCCGCAGGAGGTGCAGCGCGCCGCCGTCTCCAGCAGCAGATCGCGCCCTTCGCGGCGCTCCCGTGGCGGCACCTCCCAGCCCTGCAGCCGGGGCGGCTCCAGGCGTCGCATCGCCCAGGCCAGAAGCGGCAGCAGGCGCCGCGCGGTCATCAGGAGCGCATGGAAAACGGCGGGCCGCAGCGGCAGCGCGCTGAGGCCGAAGAAGCGCCCCTGAAGGCCGAAGAACTTGCCCGGGTTGACCAGTCCGTGGGGATCGAGGGCGGATTTTCGCTGCCGCAGGTCGCGGCGCCGCTCGGCGCTGAACGCCGCGCGAAAGAAGGGGGTGTTCCAGATGCCGATGCCGTAGGGGCGCCCGCCGGCGTCGATGCCGGCCTGAGTCAGCAGTTGCACCAGCAGCAGGCGCAGCAGATAGTGGACGCGCCGCGCCGGATCGCAGGTGATGGCGGTCATCACCACGTGTTGCGCGGCGCCGCTCCCGCCGCCCTTGGCGAGGACGATCTCGATCGCCGGTGTTGCCCCGGTGCGGTGGGTGATGGTTCCGATCGAGCGCAGATAGTCGGCGGTCGCGCCCGCGGGCAGCAACACCTCGGCGCCCACCAGGCCCGGGCCGATGCGCTGCTTCTTCAGCGGGAAGTAGCGCTCCGCCCACAGGAACGCCGCCGCTGTCGCGTGCGCGCGCACCTGCTCCCGCTGCTGGTCGGTCAGTCGCTCCCGGAAGCTCCGCCAGGCACCGGCGTTGTCGAAGTGGAGCAGCAGCGCATCCTGCTCCGGCAGAAACGGGTCGAGCTGCGGCAGGCGATCGCGCTGCAGCGTGTTCTCGGCGCGCATCCGTGCCCGGTTGAGGAGCAGCCCATGCGCCGGCCCGACTCCCGCGCCGCTCTCGCGACTCTTGTCGCCCGCGCCCTTCCGGCCGCCCTCGCGCCCCTCACCCGCCACCGTCGCATCCACCATCCCCGCCGCGAACTCCAGCGCCGCGTCGAGCCCGGCGAAAGTGAGCAGGCAGGCGCGACTGAATTCGGCCTGCCGCCGCACCCGCAGGGTGATCTCGGTGATCAGCCCGAACTGCCCTTCGGTGCCCAGGCACTCGGCCAGCGCCCGCGTCCCCC
>JALXCG010000229.1 GCA_026991065.1 Gemmatimonadota bacterium
CCCCTGAGCCGCCCGGCGGCGGCGGTGGCGATGTTCATGAAACCCTGACCCGCCTCGCCCGCGTTCAGCTCCTCGGTGCCCTCCTCCCCGCCACGAGCAAGAGCGGTGCCGATCAAGAGTTCGCGCCTGCCGCCAATGGCGGCCGGAGCAGTGGGCGACATCCCGGGAGAGGTGCTCGCGCCGGGCGCGCCCGGCTGCGCTTGAAAAGAGCTGGCGACCCTCTATTTGCATATAACCGGATATCCGCGTATAGTGCAAATCTCACTCTGGAGTTCTCCCGATGCGCCCCCTTGCCCTCCTTTTCAAGACGCTCTCCGATGAAACCCGACTGCAGATGCTTGGCCTTCTGCTGCAGGAAGGGGAATTGTGCGTCTGCGACTTCGTCGCCGTCCTGGCCATCACCCAGTCAAAGGCATCGCGCCACCTGCGCCACTTGGTCAACGCCGGACTGCTGCAGGACCGGCGGGCGGGCACCTGGGTCTATTTTCGCGTTACGGAAACACCGGATCCGGCGCAGGCGCAGCTTCTTCAGGCACTGCCTGCCCTGCTGGAAAAGCGGTTGCCGGAAACGCTCTTCGCGCGGCTGAAGACGTGGCGCGAAAGTCGCGAGCGGGCAGACCAATCCTGTGCCTCCGCCGCCGCATCCCAATCCCACTGCTCTCCCAACGGAGCCCAACCATGAGCAAAAGCGGCAGTGTAACCGGCAGACTCTCCTTCCTCGACCGCTATCTCACCCTGTGGATCTTTCTGGCCATGGGTGCGGGCGTCGGTTCCGGCTACCTCTTCCCCGGGCTGGTTCCGCTGCTGGATCGCTTCAGCGCCGGCACGACCTCCATCCCGATCGCCGCCGGGCTCATCCTGATGATGTACCCGCCGCTGGCCAAAGTGAAATATGAAGAGCTGGGGCCGGTTTTTCGCAACTTCAGGGTGCTCGGTCTCTCTCTGCTCCAGAACTGGATCGTTGGGCCGGTCTTGATGTTTGCTCTGGCGCTGCTCTTCCTGCGGGATCAGCCGGAATACATGGTCGGGCTGATCATGATCGGCCTGGCGCGCTGCATCGCCATGGTGATCGTCTGGAACGATCTCGCTCGGGGGGATGCCGAATACTGCGCCGGCCTGGTGGCGTTCAACTCCATCTTCCAGGTTCTCTTTTATTCGGTCTATGCCTACCTCTTTATCACCGTGCTGCCCACCTGGTTCGGGCTCGAAGGGGCAACCGTCCGGATCACCATCGGCGAGATCGCCCAGAGTGTGTTCATCTATCTCGGCGTGCCCTTCATCGCCGGCATCTTCACCCGATTTGTGCTGCTGAAACTGCGCGGCAAAGAGTGGTATGAACAGAAGTTCATCCCCAGAATCAGCCCGATCACACTGATCGCCCTGCTCTTCACCATCGTGGTCATGTTTTCGCTCAAAGGAGAGCGGATCGTCCAGTTGCCCTTGGATGTAGTGCGCATTGCGGTTCCGCTGCTCATCTATTTCGTGCTGATGTTCTTTGTCTCGTTCTTCATGTCCAAGAGAGTGGGGGCGACCTATGGCCAATCGGTCACCCTCTCGTTTACCGCCGCATCGAACAATTTTGAACTGGCGATCGCAGTGGCGGTGGCAACTTTCGGCATCCACCATGGCGCGGCATTCGCCGCAGTGATCGGCCCGCTGGTCGAGGTGCCGGTGTTGATCGGGCTGGTCAATGTGGCGCTGTGGCTCGGGCGGAAATACTTCCCGGACGACCCGGCGCAACTGCAGGCGGTACAAAACTGCGCCGGAGAGGGGCGAATCTCATGACGACCGACGCCGTGCAATGGCTGGCTGAAGCGCAACAGTTGAGGCGCGACAACCCCCGCGGCCTGCTCTTTCTCTGCGTGGCCAACTCGGCGCGCAGCCAGATGGCCGAGGGCATCGCCCGCGCCCTGGCACCGCCCGGTGTCCGGGTCTGGTCCGCCGGCTCACAGCCGACACAGGTGCGGCCGGAGGCGATCGCGGTTCTGGCGGAACTCGGCATCGACATCTCCGGCCACCGCTCCAAGGCGGTCGCCGAAATCCCCGCCGCTGCCGTGGAC
>JALXCG010000230.1 GCA_026991065.1 Gemmatimonadota bacterium
GCAAGCCACCCCGCCGCCGCGCCCGCTGCCGTTGTCCGGTGTGGCGTTGGCCTGAATCACGCAGCGCCACACCGTGGGAGCGGCGCCGTCGATCAGGAGCCCCGCTCCACTGGCGGCGTTGCCACCGGTGATCGTGAAACCGTAGATCGCTCCGCGTGCCTGTGTGGTGTCCACCGTGGCGAAACGCACCACCGGTGAGCTGCTGCCGGCGCCGTCGATGATGGTCGTGGCGACCACCTCGTCATTCCCCGGATCGACCGACGTGAGCAGCAGATCCTTGCCCCGGAAATCGATCGGGCCGGCGTAATTGCCGGGCTCCACAACCACTCGCCCGCCCCGCCCGGGGGCAGCGTCGATCGCCGCCTGGATCTCGGCGTAGTCCTGTGGAACCCTGATCGGCGGCGCTTCTCCAGCCAGCGCGGTCCCGATTCGGAACGCGCCGATGCCCAGGACGCCCATGGCGGTGGCGATGATCGCCCACATCCAGGCTCGCACCGGCGCCGATTCGCCCGGTCGCGCGTTCCGGTCGGCTGCGGCTGTCGTGCGTCTTGAGGAAGAGTTCATCTCACTCGCTCCGGATGATTACTGAGTGTCATGGAAAGCTTCGGTGACATACCAATGGGTGGGTTCTTCAACGAGGCGGCGCTTTACCTTCTTCGGATCGAAGACCCAAAAAACCACCGGTTGCTCGTTCCCCTCCCAATAGAAGCCGGCCCGCAGCAACGCCTGGAAGTGGTCCGGCGGGGCGGCCAGGCGTACCTCCAGCCATTCCGCCCGGTTGCGTCCCGCCCACTGCACAATCCCCTCCGCCAGTGCGCGCAGATCCTCCGCGTCGGTGGAGCCGAAAAGATCCACAATCATCCACGTGCCATCCCCGGGATCGGGCCGACGGATCACCGCATAACGCAAGATTTCGTCTCCGGTCGCCGATTCCAGTGCCAGGATCGTATAGGAGCGCCCCGGAACCCCCGGGCCGAAACGCCACCGCAGCCACGCCAGCGTACGCTCCTCGACACCCGTATAAGCACCGCGATAGCGCTCCCAGAGTGGCTCGAACCGCCGGTCGAACTCCGGCACGACGCGGACCCGCGCCCCGCGCGGATGGCGCCAGCCTGCCCGCCACCGCATCATCCGCCAGAACCCGCGCCGGGCCGCTGAGGCCAGGTTGGCGCGCAGAATCTTCATCGACGTGAGATTGCGGTAGCCGAGCAGCCGCTTTCCCACCACGTAGGCCGCGGGATTGGGGGCGCCTATCCCCCATGAAGTTCCCTCCATCCGCGCCCAGGTCTCTTGGTGTTTGAAGAGCTTCATCTGCAGTCGCCCACCGCGATACGGCTCGGCGACCATGTTGTCGACCGGAACACCGGTCCAGACGATCGAGCGCCCGATCTGGAACCTTCGGATGAGGCTGCCGTAGTGACCTACGATCTCCCCGTTTGCATCCGTCGCCACGCTGGCTCCGCGGAGACCAAGGTGCTCACCATTGAATTTCCAGTTCCACTCTGCTTCCCACAGGTCGACCGAAACCGGGCGCGACTCGGCGAAGACCTTCGCCGCCAGCTTCGCGATCCCGCGGCTGTCTTCGGGCAGGCAGGGCCGAATCAGCAGCCCTTCATAGGACCACCGCAGCGATGGGTCCAGTGTAAACTGAAGAGGATTTTGCACACGCGCCTCCAGTCCACCTCCATGGCCCACCTCAAAGCGGCAATGGAGTACGGACTCTGATATGATCCGCCAACGCGGAGATTCCTGTAGCAGAACCCACTGAAGAAGCCCTCATCATACCCGGGATTGAATTCCTGCACACCATACCCGGCCGGATTCCGCCGGGGCCGGAGAAAACGATTCATGTTTCGCAAGACTCTTTTTGGCGCCAGCCTGCTTCTCTTTTCCTCGCTCGCCTTTGGTGCCGGTGCCGGAAATGCTGACCATGGCACCGAAGCCTGGCGGCAGAACCCTGGTCTCTACGCTGTCTTTAACACCACGCAGGGCCGCATCGTCTGCCAGCTTTTTCCCAAGAAGGCCCCCAAAACGGTCGAGAATTTCGTCGGTCTCGCCGAGGGTACCAAAGAGTGGACCCACCCCGGCACCCACAAGAAGATGACCGGTACTCGCTTCTACGACGGCCTCATTTTCCACCGCGTGATTCCCGGTTTCATGATCCAGGGGGGGGATCCTCTGGGCAAGGGATTCGGCGGTCCCGGCTATCAATTCGAGGATGAGTTCGATCCCACCCTGCACTTCGACCGCGCCGGGCGCCTGGCGATGGCGAACGCTGGTCCCGGCACCAACGGAAGCCAATTTTTTATTACCGAAGGCCCCACACCCCATCTCGACAATCGCCACACGATTTTCGGGCAAGTTGTTGATGGTCAAGATGTTGTGACCAAGATCGCCAATGTTCCCCGCAACTCCCGCGACCTGCCCAACACTCCGGTCGTTATCGAAAAGCTCGAAATTGTCCGCGTAGAGAAGTAGACTTCCACTATCTTCTTGCGCACAACGCAGCCCTGATGCGCGCCGCCCACCCCCCTCCCGGGCGAGCGCGCCGCACCGGCCGACCCGTCCCCTTCCCGGCGTCGGTCGGTGCCTTTTAACGGCCATCCGGGAGTGATCGCTCTCCGATCCGATTCAGGGCCGATCGTCGCCGCGGTTTCCGCTATTCCGAGGCCGCCGCATCGTTCTCGCTCCCGGCAGCCTTTGCCCGCTCTTTGGCGATGGTCGCGTGGACCTCTTTCATGTCCACGGCTTTCACCTTTTGCAGAATGTCCACCAGCGCTTCCTCCGGGAAAGCGCCCGACTCGCGGAAGAGCAGTACTTTTTCACGGAAGATTGCGGTGGTGGGAATTGAGCGAATTTCAAAGGCGGCGGCTACCTGCTGCTGCTCTTCGGTGTTGCATTTGGCAAAGGTGATGTCGGTGAAGCGGTCGCTCAGCTTTTCGAAAATCGGGCCATAAGCCCTGCACGGGGCGCACCATTCGGCCCAGAAGTCGATGACCAGAATGTCGTTGTCGGCAATGAGACGGTCCAGGTTTTCTGCGGTAACATGTTGAACGGGCATGAATTGGCTCCTGTATTGTGGTCCCGGGGCACAACCGCCGGGGGAGTAAGGTAAAGATCCACTATAGGCTGTGAATCTGGAGGGGGCACTGAAAATGGTGGGCTGGGGCGGGCCGGCCACGCCCGACCTTCCCTCGTTGCTGCGCGAGTCAACTACCGCTGCCTGACCGCTGGCGTGTACCCCCAGTGTGATCGGCACTACCCGAACCCTCTGTCGGGGGTTGTGGGCCGACCACGGGTGGTCAGTGTGTGGCACCGGCGGACAGGGGCGCCCTCGGCGGCCGGACCGCCGCGAGCCGGGCTCGCTCTGCATCGATCGCGGCCGTGCCGATCTTGAAGAGAGCGTCCATATCCAATAGCCCCGATCAACTGCTATGCTATTACAATCGAGAGCCCGGTCGCCTCGCTGCACCAATCTGAATACGAACAAGAAGGAACTCCGATTGGCATCTGAAAGTCGCCCAGTGGCACATCGAACAGGCCGGCCTGGTCAAGGTCACCAAACCGGAAGGCCGGTAGCCCCTCGGTCGCGTTCCGCTGCATCTCGGCGGTTGAGTTGAGCGGCCGCGATCTCTGTAACCGCTAAGCTGGCTTTGATCTTCCGAAGCCACCGAAGGACCGGATACTCAATAGGTCCGGTCACCGACATAGGGAAGCATCGCCTTGCCGACCCTTCAGCGGCTCCGTAGAGTCTGCGTCTCGTTGTGCGACAGAGCCCATCGGCCCGGGGCTCTTCATGGTGCGGCGTTGGCATTGCTACTGGTCGCGCCGAGCGCCCGGACCGAGCCCAGCACGGATGTGGACCTGAGTGAAGTCGTCCCCGCTCAACTCCCCTATCGTCTCGAGCCGGCGATGGATCATGAACTCGGCGTGGATCCGGCCGAGACCTTCAGGTTCTTCCTGCATGACCTCGATGGTGACGGCCAAGACGAAATCGTGCATTGGGATCCCGGGAGGTTTGTTTGCTCCGACTTTGAGAGTGAAACCCTGGCGACGCGATGGCAATACAATCTTCCACCGGGCTACGCTCTGCACCGGGAACGTTTTGATCTGGGCGCGGCGGTGGACGTCGACGGGGATGGCCTGCCGGAAGTGCTGCTCGCCGCTGGGTTGGAAGATGGAAGTGACTGGCGGCTCTTTGTTCTCAAGCCACAAGCGACCGGCGTCGACACCCTGCGCACCTGGCCCCTTCCCGTGGGACCGGACCGTTCGCAGGATGGTGTTTGGGACGGCAACTACCGCATCATCGGTGTTAGCAACGATCTTTTGTCCGCAGACCGCCCCGCGCTCATTCTGGGTTGTCGAGTTCTCTACGATGCGGTGGGGCGATGCGCCCTGGCCATCGATCCCGCGACCGGTGAGATATTGTGGCGTTTCCAGTGCGGACCCAACGTGCATCCCACCGGATCGACCTTGGCCGACCTGGATGGCGATGGGGAGCAAGAAATTGTCCTGGGAACAGGCTCGCCCGACAACTACGAGGAAGACCGCCGCTTTGATCCCAGCGACGATGTTGTCGTTCTCTTCGCGCTCAACCTTCACGGTCGGTTGCTCTGGCAGCGCACTCTGGCGGGCAAGTTTCACGGTCTTTTCGTTCGCGCGCACGACCTGGACGGCATCAAAGGCGATGAGTTGGTTGTTGGTACGCAAAACAGTCAGCCCGGAGAGTCCGACTATCTCCTCGTCTACTCCGGGGAGGGAAGAAGGTTGGCCGCCAAACCCCTGCCCTCTGGTGGCTGTGAACGCCTTGTGGTGCTGGAGACGGAGAACCCCGCCCGGACCACCATTGTCGTCGGTCTCAGAGACAATGGCGTGCACCGTTACCAATACTTGGCGGATGAACGAGCGATTCGAATGGCGGGGCGCGCACGCGCCGCTGAGCCTCTGCTTCTGCTGGACGCCGTGAGTTTGTTTCCGGAGCAGAAATCGGCCCAAGTCGCTGTCTACTTGGCGGGAAGGAATCCCGCGAGGGTCTTTATGCTGAGCGAAAGATTACAGCCTTTGGCGGCCTACACGGCCCCAGCGGGCGATTGTCGCTCCGCTGCCGGTCCGCCGGCCGTGATGCATCTGAGTGATCAGAAGGAACGTCTTATCTGGCCCAGAAACGGGGGCGGATTGTTTCTTGATTGGACGCGAGTTCGGTGGTGGGACCGCGCTTGGGGCGTGCTGAGCGGCCCACTCCCGTCACCGCAGTGGCAGATTCTTCTACTCCTTTGTATCTCGAGCGCACTTTGGGGCGGCCGCAAGTGGGGATGGGCAAGAGGCTTTCGCAGGGGCGAGTCACAGGGGCGCTTGCGGGGCCGCAGCGAAGGGCGGGAGATCGCCTTGACCGACGTTCTGACCGGTAACTCTGAACCGGCGCCGCCACCAGGAAGAGATCAATTGCTTCGCATCTTCCAGGCGCTCGACCACGTCAAGCACGCCAACGAGCAGAAGACCGCGACGGTCTTGCGCGGGGATCTGCTGGATGAGCTGCAATACTTCGCCGAGGAGTACGAAGACAGCGGCGGCAATCTACAGACATATATTCGGCCCTTCCTGCGCCATGATCTGGGCACTCTACAGGATGTTCTCTCGCTGATCCCGCACTGGCCGGACTGGCGCAACGAGCTGCGCCTCTACCTTGACTCTCTGACTCCAGTCCTGGGTGCTTTGGAGCGCGGCGAACTGCAGGGCCCTGAGTTGCGATCGCAGTTGCCGACTCTGAAGCGGCATATCTTGGGCCTCGCCAGTGTCATCGACGAAATCTACACCGCGGTTCGCATTGAACTCAGCACGCACCTGGCAGAGATCGAAGAGATCGTCGATTCCCGCCGCGAAAGCGCCCGCCAGGCGGGAGTGCGGATCGAATTGGTCCGCGAGCGGGTCGAAGCGGACCTGCTCTGCCTCATCAAACGCGAGGATCTCTGGTATGTCGTCGGCAATCTGCTCGACAATGCGCAAAAGGCGATCGGAAATGGGCCGGAGGGGCGCATCCGAGTCGAGTTGGATGGGCGGGAGCTGGAACGTGGGGGCCCGCAGCTCGTGGTGAGGGTGTGCGACAACGGCCGGGGACTGTCCGAGCAGACCTGGCGGGATGTTCGCGAAGGCCGATTGCCGGGCGGCACAAGCAGCGGCACGGGCCTGCGTACTTCCCTGGCCTTGCTCGAACCCTGGGGAGCTGCACTGCGGCTCCTGGTGCCGGATTCTCCACAGTGGTCTACGTCTCTGGAGCTTCGCCTGCGTGTAGTGAGGACACCCGATGCTTGAGAATCCACGATTCAGCAGAAAAAGTGGCCCAGGGAGGCGAAAAATTCGCGCCCGATTCTCGCCACGAGCGATCAATCGACATCGTTCGATATCCATCTACTTCCAAGGGGCAGGCAAAGGCCTGTGTGACACAACGTTGCGCCGGGTATCGGGCGATATCGGAACGGGGCGGAAATGAAGAAGAGCGCAATTCGAGTGCTGATGATCGATGACGACGTCAATTTCTGCGCGCGATGGCGCAAGCGTCTCGAACAGCACTGCGAAGTCCACGTTGCATACTCCGCGGACGCGGGCATTCAGGCCAGTCTGGAACTGCTACCCGACGTGGTGCTTCTGGATCTGTACCTGAGCCCGGAACGGCGGAATGGCGGCGCGGCCGAGCAGCCCAATGGCTTTGCAACCCTGGAGCGGATCCACGCCGATCGTCGCGATCTGCCGGTGATCATGCTTACCCGCGATCGTTCGCACGCGCGTTCTCTGGAAGCGGGAAGGCAGGGGGCCTTCGACTACCTCTGCAAACCGCCTGATCTGGAGGATCTGCTCAAGACCATTCGCTACGCCCATGAACAGGCGCGACTTCGTGAGCAACAGGCCTACCTGCAGAATGATCTGGATCAACGGCTTGGCGAGATGGTGGCCGGCGCGGAATGCATGCAGGAACTGCTTTGCATGGCCCGCAAGTGCGCACAGGTGAACCGGCCCGTGCTGATTCAGGGCGAGACCGGCACGGGCAAGGAGATGCTCGCGCGTTACGTCAGGGACCAGAGTCCGCGGCGCGAGGAACGCTTCGCCGGACAAAACTGTGCAGAGTTGAGCGGAGAT
>JALXCG010000231.1 GCA_026991065.1 Gemmatimonadota bacterium
ATCAGTGTCACAACCTCGGCAATTGCCGCGGCTCCGCCCGCCCCCCCGGCTGATCCCCCCGCCGCTGCGGCCAGGTCGGGGCACGCCAGCCTCTTGCAGCAACAGATCGAGCAGCGACGCCTCGACGCCATCTCCCGGCTCGAGCGGGTGGTTGCCGCCTACCCCGAAGATCCACGCGCGGCTGCTCTGCAGTTTCAGTTGGCGGAACTGCTTTTTGCTCAGGAACGCGCCGAGCATCTGGCTCGCTTCGAACATCTCGACGACTTTGACGATGCTGCGCTGATGCCTGCTTATCCACGGGCCAAGGCAGCCTACCGGGCGCTTCTCGCCGCCCATCCCGACGCGCCGGAAGCGGCCGGAGCGCTTTACGGACTCGCCTACTGCCTTCAGGAAGAGGGGGCCGGCGACGCCGCGCTCAGCGCTTACCAGGAGTTGGTGGAGCGCTTTCCAGATTCCACCTATGCGCCGGAAGCCTTCATGCGGATGGGCGAACAGTACTTCGACCGCAATCAGCTGGCGGCTGCCGCCGATGCCTACCGTGCCGTTCTCCAGTGGCCCTCCTCCAGTTTCTACGAAGAGGCGCTCTATAAGCTGGGCTGGACCGAATATCGCTTGTCCGACTACGAAGGCGCGATCTCCGTCTTCACCTATCTGATCGACGACGAAACCGAAAAAGGCGCCAGTTCGGGCATGGCGGGTGAGGCGAAGTCCTATATCGCCATCAGCTTTTCCGAATTCGGTGGGGTCGAGCGCCTGGCCGGTTATCTGCACAACATCGGCGAACGTCCCTATGGCCCGGAACTCTTGCTGAGCGTGGGAGGGCTCTTTCGCGGCAGTGGCGATTTTCACAAGGCGGAGGAGGCATTTCGCACCTTCGTCCGCAACTATCCCGAGCATGAGGAGGCGCCCGCCGCCCAGCGGCAGCTGGTTGAAGTCCTGGAGATGCAGGAAAATGATGCGGGCGCCCTGGAAGCGCGCCGGCGCTATGCCGAGCTTTTTGGTCCCGGCAGCGAATGGGCGGCGAAGTGGCGGCACGCCGCGGCTCACGCAGAGGTTCAACAATCTGCGGAAGATTATCTCTACACCACTGCCGCCACCATTCACCAGCAAGCCAAGAATGCCGGTGATGTCGACGGGCTGCGGCGCGCCGCTGATCTCTATGCGGAATTTCTGGAGAGCTTCCCGCAGAGTTCGCGGGTGCTGACTGTTGCCATGCAGCGGGCCGATGCCTGGGTGGACCTGGGCGAGCCACTGGCGGCCGCGCGTTACTACCTGCAGGCCGCCCGGATCGCCGCCGCCGATCCGGCCAATGCGGAAACCGATGCCGCCGCGCTCTACAACGCGATTCTGGTGTTCGACCAGGCCGGGGCCGCCGACGACCCGGAGGTGTTTGCCCAGATGGCCGCCGCGGTTGATGAATTCTCCAAGCGCCACCCCGATGATCCGCGCCTGGCCTCGGTCTGGATGCGCCGGGCGGAGCTTCTCTTTGATCAGGAGCAGTCAGCTGAAGCCGCGAAGTGCTTCGTCCACGTGTTGGAGTTGGCGCCGGCTGACGCCGACCTGGTGCAGCGCGCGCAAGAGATGGCTGCGCGGAGCTACTTCAAAGCGGGCAACTATGCTGCCGCGGAGCGCTGGAGCGCCATGCTGCCGAATCTTCCGGCGACTCGTACGCTGCGCGTTGCCGCAGTCTATCAACAGGGCGACTCCCTCTGCGCCGCCGGTGATTCCCTGGCGGGAGCTGAAGAGTTTCTGCGTGTCGTTGAACTGGATCCGCAGGGAGAAGGCGCCGACGATGCCCTCTATGACGCGGCGGTTGCTTCGCTGAAAGGCGGCGATCGCGACGCCGCCCTGAGCGCCTTTGAGCGCCTGACGGTCGACTACCCCACATCCGAGTTTGCCGTGGATGCGCTGCGCCAGGCGGCGATTCTTCACGAGGCCCGGGGGGAGCACCGGCAAGCGGCCACCCTGTTGGAACGTTTGGCGGAGCGCGAGGCGGGCACTCCGGCGGGAGATGACGCACAGTATTTTGCCGCACTCTACTGGGAGGACGCCGGTG
>JALXCG010000232.1 GCA_026991065.1 Gemmatimonadota bacterium
TTCTCCATGCCGCCGGCAATCGCTACGCCCTGGGGCCGGTCAAGCTCGACAGCGGCGATGCCGATCAGCTCTTTCTGCTCGATATGGCGACCCCCGCGCTGCAAGCGATCGACCTGCCGGGCGCCGTGCTCGCCTGGAATCGCGGTGGCGGTAACTACAGTCTTTCCGGCAACGGTCAGCGCGCGGCGATCAGCGATCTGCAAGCGTCTCGGGTCTACCTGCTGGAGATGAGCGGCGACGATCCCGCCGGCGCCGGTGCGATCACCACCATCGACGTTGCCGCGGCGGACATGGCCTGCGCCCTCGACTACGGCGGCGAACATCTCTGGCTGCTGGACAAGAGCAGCGGCGAGGTGCACTTCTACCACCTGCATGCGGCCGGCCCGGTCGAAGAGACCCAGTTCCCGGTCAAGAGCAACTCCGACTGGATCTTCGCCACCAGCCTCGACCCCGCCATCGAGATCTTCCGCAACTATTGAGGATGCCATGAATCAAGCTTCAGTTTTGTCTTCCAAGATGACCGCGCGACACTCCGCGGCCTGTGCGCCGGCGCCGCTGTTGGCCGTCCTGGCCCTGGCCCTGGCTCCCGCCGCCGCCCACGCCCAGCAAGCCCGCGGCGGACTCGGCGCCTGGCAAAACCCCGACATCGGCTTCATCTACGACCTCAAATTCGATCTCCACGACGCCCAGCACGACGCCGCCGGTGATCGCGAATGGACCACCCGCGGCTTCCACATTTCCACCGCGGAGTTGTCGATCGGCTCCGAGGTGGATCCCTATGGGCGAATGGATTTCAACGCGGCATTCTCTTCCGAGGGGGTCGAGATCCATGAACTCTTCTTCACCCTCTCGGCGCTGCCCGGCGGCATGCAGTTGCGGGGCGGTAAGTTCCTGGCCGACTTTGGGCGCTGGAACAGTTTCCACACCCATTTCCTGCCTTTCATCAGCGAGCCACGCATTCTGCATGAGTACTTCGGCGGTCACTTGATGCCGCAGGGAGTGGAACTGAGCTGGCTGCTGCCTCTTGACCACTACGTCGAGCTGACCGGGGGGCTCTACAACGACCTGGTCGGCGATAGCCACGATTCCGATCCCACCGACAGCAACGCCGCCTGGGGCCCCGACAACCCGCCGCCCGGATGCCACTTTCACGGCGACGATCTGCACTGCCCGGACGACCCCGACGCGGAAGCAGCCTACCTGGCCACCCTCGACGACCCGCTCGCCCCCATCGCTCCCAGCGGCAACCGGCGCCCTGGTGACCTGGCTTTTCTCGGCCGTGCCCGCACTTCCCTGGAGTTGGGACTCGATTGGAGCATCGATCTCGGCGCCAGCATTGTCCATCAGGGCGCCTACCGCACTTCGCAGCGCTTCCCCGGCACCGACTACGCCAAGACCACCGGCGGCGTCGACCTCGCGGTGTTCTGGAATCCGCCGGAGCAGAACCTCTACCGCGGTCTCGACTTCGGCGTCGAATACCTGCGCAACCAGCAGGAGTTCGAGGTGCAGTCGGGAGAGAACTGGGTACAGCGCGAAACCAGCAGCGACGGTTTCTTCTCCTGGGTCCACTACCGCTTGAGCCGGCGCTGGGAGTTGGGCAGTTCCTACGAGAATTTCGCCGCCGCCGAACGCAGCGCCGACCGCCGCCGGCGCGCCGCCGCTTTCCTCTCCTGCAACATCAGCCACTACCAGCGAATCCGCTGCGAATACAGCAACGACGACCGCGGCGACTACGCCGGCAGCGTCAACCAGATCACGCTTCTCTACGACGGTACCATCGGCTTCCACACCCACGGGACACAACGATGAAAACAGCACCACAACAACCCAAGGCAAGCCGCTTTTTGTTGCTCCTTCTGCTCCTCGCCACCCTCACCACCGGCGGCGCCGCCCAGGCCAAAAAGGTCAATGTGGTTGCCTCGGTCCCCGACCTCGGTGAGATGGCGCGGCGGCTGCTGTCCAGGCTGCAGCGGGGGGCGGAGAGGGGAAGGCGTGAGGCGTGAGGCGTGAGGCGTGACGCGTGAGGCCTGAAGCGTGGGTTAGACAGCGGTCTTTC
>JALXCG010000233.1 GCA_026991065.1 Gemmatimonadota bacterium
GAATCCGGTAGCGCGTGGGGGCCGGCGCGCGCAGAGCCCGCCGCGACTCGCCCCCGACCAGCGCCCGGTCGACGCCTCCGGTGCCGGCCCCGGCCCCGGCGGCCGGGGCGGAGCGGGGAAGCTCGGTCAGGATCAGCCGCTCCAACTGGACCGCCCCGCGCGAGCGCCCCCAATTGCCCAGGACCAGCGAGATGCGCAGCATGCGGGTCTGCGGGTGGGTCTCGAATTCGCGGGTCAGCCAGCTCCAGTCAGTGGTCGCGGCGGCGGGATCGGCCGCGGCCGGCACCTCCGGCCCGCGCCGCGCCCCCAACTCCACGCCCAGCGACGGCCAGTCGCGATGCCAGCGCAGCGGGTCGTTGCGATCGCCGCGCCCGACATAGCCGAACTCCGCCACCAGGATCGTGCCGTGGACCCGGGCCCGGCTCTCCAGCCCCCGCGCCCGCAGCCGCGCCCGCAGCCGATAGCGGGTGCCGGGACGCACCGGGATGTGCACCTGGGCGTCGGCATCCGCCCCCGCCTCCGGCGCGCGCACCTCCAGAAAGGTGGTGGACTCAGCCGCGGCGGTTGCGGTGGACCCGACCGCGGCGGCAACTTCGGCCGCGGCCGCGGTCGACGCCGCAGCCGCCGCCGGCGCCGGTGCGCTGCTGTCCGGCTCGGTGACCACGCGCAGCCAGGCGCGACCGGCATGCTGCCCGAGCCGCCACCCGGCGCTTGCGCCGTCGGCGAAATCCCAGGCGGCAACCACCCGCGCCGTATCCACGGCCGCGATCGAAGTCGCCGCCGCGCCGCTCTCCAGGCGCGCCAGGGGCAACAGCTCGACCGGCCTCGCCGCCGCACTGCCCGCACTATCCGCGCCGCCCGCGCCAGCCGCGCCGCCCACGCCACCGCCGACGTCGCGCTCCTCGCCACCACCGCAGCCGACCACAAAAAAAGCGCTCAGTACCAGCCAGAAGAACCTCGAACCGCGACCATCGCCTGCCATCTACCCGCCTCCGCCATTCCCGCCCGGGCTACTCCGCGCCATCGAACCAGCGCCGCACCAACTCCGCGTAGGGCGAGCGCGGCTCCTCCATCAGCCGCAGCAGAAGCACATCCACCGTCTCTCGCAGCGGGCTGCCGGATGGGAAAGCGATTCCGTAGCCGCGCTCGGCGAAGGGCGCGCCCACCAGGCTCAACCCCGCGCCGGCGCTGCGCAGCCGCCGCCGCAGCAGCGGCGCGTCATGCACCACCGCCACCACCTCGCCGGCCCGCAGCTCCGCCAGCGCAACCTCCAGATCCGCGCACTCCACCAGTTGCGCGCCGCGCTCCTCCATCTCGCGCTGCGCCACCGAAGCCCGCACCACCGCGACCCGCTGGCCGCGCAGATCATCCGGCCCATGGATGTTGGACTCCAGCCGCCGCAGCGTCATCACCGACGAGAACGACGCCACCGCCACCCCAAACAGCACAATGCCGGTAAAGATCACCACCACCGCGAGCAACCGGCTGGTGGGCTTTTTCGGCACAAAATCGCCGTATCCGACCGTCGACATGGTGACGATGGTCCACCACACTCCCTGGCCGACCCCGCGCAGCCAGTGATCGGAAAAAGCGTCGCTGCCACGCTCGGCGAACCAGATCAGATGGCCGGCGATCAGAATGAACAAGCTGAGCCAGAGCAAGGTCCAGTGCAACTCGGCGGAGCGCAGCACATCCCAGCTACTGGTCGCCCGCTCGCCGCGCACCACAATGTCGAGCCCGGCGCGGAAAAAAGGCTGCGAAAAGTCAACCCGGCGCTCCCGCTCACTGGTGATGGTCAAGGCGGCGATGCCGAGATCCACCCGCCCATCGGCGATCGCATCGAGGTGCGCGCCGATGTCGGGAGCGGGCAGGAACTGCAGCGCCACCGGCGGCTCCATGCGGGTGGCGAGCAACTGCATCAACTCGATCGAAAAGCCGCTCAACTCGCCGGTCTCGGGATCGATCCGCACAAAAGGCGGCGACGATTTCACGCTCACCCGCAGCAACTCGGCACCGGCCGGCGCCGCCACCGCAGCGCCCGACCTCGCCCCCGC
>JALXCG010000234.1 GCA_026991065.1 Gemmatimonadota bacterium
CAGCGAGGGCGTCCCCGCAGCCCCCCGCCGCCCACGCCACTGCAAGTGCCGCAGAACGACCCCCCGGCTCCAGCGCATGATGCGATTGAGATCGGGAGCGTGACGATCGATCAGCAGCAGCCCCAGGGCCGACGGGCCCAGCACCGTGATCCAAAGGAGCAGCGTCAGCAGATCGGGGCGCCGGACCGGACTCCAGGAGAACCAGATCGCGAGCAGCGGCGCGAGCAGATAGAGCGCCCCCATCACCGCGGGCGCGAAGGCCAGATGATCCCCCCAGAGCACCACCCGTTGGACCAGTGTCAAGTCACCGGACCAGAACTCGCGGGGGCTGAAGGAGGCCGCGCCCGGCGGCGGAATCAACATGCTGTCGTCATCTTCGAGCGACATGCAGAGAGCCCGGTCGCAGTAGCGGGTGCGCCAACCCGCGCCCTGCAAGCGGGTACTGGTCCGCCACGGCGCCCCGCCGCGAAAACCGCCCACATCGACCAGGGCCGAGCGCCGGAAGAGGGCGTTGGTGCCCAGCCAGGGAACCGCGTTCCAGCGGTCGCGAATCGCCAGACCGTTGGGAACGCTCCCCACCGGCGCTTCCCGCGAATTCACTCCACCACCAAAGAGGCTGGACCACTGCGGCCGAGGCATCGCCACCTGCACCATCGCCGCCTCGGTATCGGCGAACCAGGGGGCGATGGTCGCCAAAAAATCCACATGGGGAATCTGGGCCGGCTCGAAGATCGCCAGCAGACTGCCGGAGAGAGAAGGCAGAAGCGAGTTGAGCGTGGTCCGCCAGTTCCCCTCCTGGATCTCCTCATACTCGCAACCCAACTCCTTGGCCAGTGCCACCAACTCCGGTGAATCGCCCATCAGGATGGTGCGGGTTCGCCCGCGCATCTGGATTGCGGCGGTCGCGGTGCGCCGCAGGGCGTCGAGCGACGCCCCGCAGGCGGGGATCACCACGTCTACCGCGGGGCTCGTCTCGGAATCGCCCGGCGGCGGCTCCGGCGCCGCGCTCTCCGGCAGAAGAATCGGCAGAGCCAGCATGGCCAGCGCGAACGCCGCGCCCACCTCGGCCAGCCAGAAGAGCACTGCGTAGGGCGAATCCCCGAGCGTGAACAGGGCTCGAAAGAGCAGATAGAACGCATAGAGCCCCACCATGGCGCGAACCACCGGCCGAACCCGCGCGGTCAGGGTTCGGAACGGCACGGCACCACCCGCGGCGCCGGGCGCGTCGCTGGATCTGCGGCGTAACAGGGAGGGGATCTGCACGATTTCGGTCGGTCGGGGTTGGGATTGGCGAACGCAAGGCAGCTACTCGCCTCAACATCGACCGATTCGCAGCCGCTCCTTGATTCTGCGTGCGCGATCCCCGCCGCCGCCAAAAAAACTCGCCGCGGTGACTGGTCGGGATCGATCTACGCGCGTATTGTGGGAACACTATGGATCAAGCAAGAAAAAGTCTGACCGACATGGCCGCGCGGGTCTCCCTGGTATCGGTTCTGCTGAGCGAACTGCTCGACGGCATCGCCCAGGGGCGGTGGGAGGGCGTTCCCCCCGGTGTTGAGACCCGGTTGCAGAACTGCGCCCTCTCCTATGCCGATGCCATGGCCCTTTTGCAACCCTCGGTGCGCCGCGCCGAAGGCCCCAAGTTGCGCGTTTTGCCCGGCGGCGGTTCCAAACGGAGCAGCGATTCCCGCGATTTCCGCTCCGATTCCTGACCCTGCAATGCCGCGAAAGATGGCCTTCGCCGCTTCCGGGCCCGGTCTTCTCCGACTCTCCTTCGCGCGCGTCCATCGGGTTCTCGCCGGCTGTGTTCTCAGCGCCGGCGCCATCGCTCCGCTCCCCAGCGCCGCCGCCGCACCCGCCGCGCTGCGCCTCAGCGCCACCACCCAAACCCTGGCCGGGATCGAGCAATACCGTTTTCTCGGCAGTCGCTCCCAGGAGCGCACCGAAGATTCCGGCGTCAACAGCACCATCGCCCGCATTAAGTGGTCCCTCGCCCTCACCCCGCGCCTCCACCTGCGCCTCCACCAGCGCCTGGAACTCTCTTCCGCCGC
>JALXCG010000235.1 GCA_026991065.1 Gemmatimonadota bacterium
CCGGCGGCGGCGGACCCGACACCGGAGCCGACCTCCGGCTGAGGGCGCGGGACGGCGCCTCCTCTCGCCCCCGGCCGGGCGGCCCCGGTCCACCGGCCTTCAGCCACCGCTCACCGCCCGCAGCAGGGTCATCGGTCCAAGCGCGCGGACCCGGCGCAGCTGCGCGACATCGCGGAGAAAGAGCGAACCGGCAAAACCGAGAGCGTTGATCGAGATGCCGTCGCAACACTCGCGGACCCGCGGCACCACCAGCATCCAGTCGCGGGTCAGCAGCAGATTGTAGGGAGCCGACTGGCGCGCCGGTCCGCCTGCCGCGACCGGCTCGATCCCCAGCCGCGCAAGGCAGGCGCGATAGAGCGCGAGTTCCTCCCGCGCGCTGCTCTCGCCGCGGAGGTCGCGGCCGGGATCGAGAGGCGCGAAAGCGTGCGCGAAGGGCAGCGTGGCAAGCTGCTCCACCCCGCCGCGACCACCGGCGGCGGCCCGCATCAGCAACGGCTCAAGCGGAATCGCGGCGCCGTCGGGCGCCAGCGGCAGCGGAACGAGCTGCAGATGCTTGTGCCGCTGGCTGGCGCCGGCCGCCGCGCCGCCGTTGTAGAAGCCGAGGCTCGGAAACTCCGCCCGGCAGCAGCCGAGGGCGTGAAAATCGTCCTGATCGAGCAGCGTCTCCTGGTGAACAAACTTGCGCGTGACGATCAGCAGATGGCGCTCAATGACATTGAATTTGTTCAGCAGGGCGACATGGGTCGGAGAGAGATCGGCGACGAACATCGCCTCTTCATAGGGCAGAAAGGGGTTGCGACGGAGCACCGGAGAGGAGCGATCCGGCCCCGCCGACGCTGCCTTGCGCGCGAGATTGGAAACCACCCGCACGAGAAAGCGCACACCCCCCTCTTCAATGAAGTGCGTCGCGGTTTCGATCGGCCGCAAGGCACCGGCGGCAAGAGCCGCGGCGCTGCGCTCCCGCAAAAGCGGTTCGAGCGTGCCGGGAAGAAGGGAATGGGGCGACTGGGGCATGGGTTCTCCTCCGGCGCGCGACCGGAGCAAGCGCAAACGGTTCGCGATCAGCTTAGCCGAAATCCATCTTTTCAGCGGCGCTCCGCCATCTCCCCAACGATCACCCTGGCTCCGGACCGGGATCGAGCCGTCTGCGCTCGCGGACAAGTTCGTGCTGCAATTGCTCCTCGCTGGGGAGGTGGATCAGGTGCTTGGCGGCGAAGAGCTGCTCGTGCCCCCGCAGGATCGAGTAGCGGGCGATGGCCTCGTTCTTCCCGGCGCAGAGGATGAGGCCGATGGTCGGGTTATCGTCTTCGCCGCGGCGCTGCTCGTCGAAGAGCCGCAGGTAGCTGTCCATCGAAGGCGCGCTCAGGGGAAAAGGTGCTCCGACAGCACGGCTTCCAAGCCCGCGTTGATGTCGGAATGGCGCACGCCCACCTTCCTATTTGAGCAGCACCATCTTGCGGGTCGCAGTCTCATCGCCCGCTTGCACTCGGCAGAAATAGACGCCGGAGGGAACCGGCAGGCCCTTGTCCGAATTGCCATCCCACACCACCGAATGCCGGCCCGCCCGTTGCGGTGCGTCGACGAGCTGCGCAACCGCACGTCCCGCCAGGTCGAAGACCGTCACCCGCACCGGCGCGGCTTCGGCGCGGGCGGGAAGCAGATAGCGGATCTCGGTGCGCGGGTTGAAGGGATTGGGGTAGTTGCCCACTACCCGCAGGGCCGAGGGCAACGCGGATTCGCCACTGGATCCGCCGACACCGGATGCCACCCGCTTCTTGACTTTCACCCTGAGCAGAGGCTCGCCCTTGTTCCCGGCCGTGTCCAGTTGCCAGTTGTTGGCGACGTAGCGCCAACTGGACTCGGCGATGTCCGGCGTCTGGTCGTAGGCGATCGCGGGATTCTCGGTCGAGTCATTCGAGGCGAAGGTATACCCGACGAAAAAGTGGGCGCCGGCGCTGAAACTCACGGTGCTGTCGGCAAACTCAAACGACCACCATTGATTGACGCGATCGTTGCCGATGTGCCCGCTCGCGAACACGCGATCTCCCGGCTTCCCTTCGCCCCCGGCTTCCTGCCATACGCCAACGTCGAAGCGGCCGGTGCGGGCGAAGAAACAGAGCATTTTGTATAGCTCGTACGTGGTATCCGCACTGGCCGTGGCGGTGAAGCGCGCGGCGAGTCCGTCCCCCTCCGCGTGGAACCCGGGATCGATAAAATAGGGTTGTCCATCGTCGATGGTCAGGGTGATGGCGTCGGTAACCTCGAAGCTGTGAACTGTCGTCCGCCCCTCGTTGCCGAGAATGTCAGCGGCGCTGACCCAATACCAAACATCGGTATCCAGGGGCTGAGCCGGAATGGCGGCGCGGTAGGCATCGCCCCCCGCCGTCGTCATGGTCAGGGTGGTGGTGTCGTCGACCTCACTCCAATAGTGCAGCTTGACCAAGGCGGGGTCGATGTCGGCGCAAACCCGTGTCACTTCCGCGATGATCTCGTATTCACTCGAAGTGTCGGGAGTGTCGGCCAGCAGGTCGAGGAAAATCGCAGGTGGAATCTCACACTCCGGCGGCGTGTCCGCAATGCGCAGATCATCGATGAAGTAGCCCTGCCCCCCGTCGAGGGCATCCGACGCGAAAAGCCAACGCAGGCGGATCGTCTGCTCGGGAGTGACGTAGCCCAGCGCGACCAGATCCTGGGTCGAGACGGTTCGCCACCCCACCTCGATCCTTGCAGCACTCTGGAAGGAGCGACCACCCTCAACGTTGCGGTAGACCGGCGGAGGAGCGCCCTCTTCGCCGCCGGCGATGGTGTCGTAACAGTAGGCCCATTGGCCGGAGATCGGAGTGCCCCCGCCCGGTACAATTTGCTCATCGTAGGCCGGGTTCAAGCCGCCCTCGGGCGGGGCGTCAAGCACGGTCCACGACCTGCCGCCATCGGTCGAGATCAGGAACTGCGCGCCGTCGTAGTTCAACGTCAGGCCTTCGAAATCCCCCCATTGGGCCCAACTCACGTAAAACGAGGTCATGCCCAGTGCGGCGAGATCGATCTCTTTCGTCGTCAGGCTGGCGACGAGAAACCCCGGGTACTGCTCCCGGTCATCAGGCGGTGTGCCCACCCATATCTCGCCGTCGCCGTGGGGAGCGCGGGGTCCGTAGGTAAAACTGGTGTCCCTCTGGGCCCACGCACGGGCTTCGAAAAAGTCGGCCGGAATCCCTGATTCGAAATCCCAGCGAAGCTCCACCGCCCTCGCCGTCGGAGCCGCCAGGCACGCCGCAACCACCATGAACAAGCGTTTCATCCGAACATCCTTCAAATCGGGAGAACACCAGAGACAACCGGACAGCGCCCCCTGGAGGCTCCGGCTCTGCGCGCAAGCTTGCGTTGATCGTGGGAATCGTAGCAAAGTGTAGAACTCTGAAGGGTTGCGAACAAGGTCCCGACCCGGAGCCGATCGCCCCCGTCGTGGTATATACTGGAGGCACGAATCGTTGGTGGCTCTCCGGTATAGGTTCAGGCCCGGAAGGGAGATCCTGATGCGCCGTTTCCGTCCTCCGCTGCGCTGGCTGCCCCGTGCGTTGTTTGTGGCATTCATGGGTTCGTCGGCTCAGGCCACACTGCACGATGTTCCCGGCGATTTTCCCTCTATTGGCGCGGCCATCGAAGCCGCCGGCGTCGGCGATACGGTCCAGGTTGCTCCAGGCACCTGGACCGAGAACCTGAGCCTTGGGGGCAAGGGCCTGACGCTCATGGGGACCGCTCCCACTGATCCACGCATCGTGGCCCAAACGATTGTCGATGGATCGGCGGATGCGGCATCGACCATCTGGGTGGGCGGCGCTTCGTTGCCGGTGCGGATCAGCGGGCTCACCATTCGCGGCGGTGCGGGCAATGAAGTCCATGATCCATACTTTCGCCGCCTCGGCGGCGGCGTGCTCTGCGAAAGCGGCCTGCTCAGCATCACCCATTGCCGCCTGGTCGGAAACGGCATAAACCGCAGCAAAGTGGTTGGCAGCGGCATCTATGTGGGCGCGGACGCGGAACTGAGTGTGGACGCCACGCTTCTGGCCAACAACAATGCCGACAAGGGCGGCGCGATTGCCGTTGAAGAGGGCCAGTTGGAGCTGACACGCTCCCGGGTGTTGGACAACACCGCGAACAACGGCGGTGGCGTGTATCTGGCAAAGGGCGGGATCCTCAACGCCTCTGAATCTGCCTTCCGGCGCAACAAGGGACAGGCGATCAGCTGCCTGGACGGCTCCGAAACCCGTCTCGAGCGCTGTGATCTGACCAACAACCAGGGCGGCTACAGTGGCGCCGTCTACAGCACCGCCTACTTCGAAATGGTGGGCGGATCGCTGAATGACAACGTGGCCAACAGCGACGGGGGAGCGTTGAAGGTCTTCGCCCCGGGGACTGCCAGGCTCGAGGGCGTGGTCGTCGCCCGCAACTGGGCGCTCCGGGATGGTGGCGCAATCCGGGTGAGTGGCGGCGGGCTCGAGCTGGAGCGCTGTACGCTGGTGATGAACGGCGGCGGCACAGCCGTGATTCAACTGTACTCAGAGAGCGCTTGGGCATCGATCCAGAACTCGATCATCTGGCGCAACGGCCCCTTTGTGCCTCTCTACGAAGACTTGGGGTCGATTGCCGTTAGCTACAGCGATGTGGAGGGTGGCTACCCCGGAGAAGGCAATATCGACGCGGACCCGCGCTTTTGCACGCTCCCCTGTGGTGACCTGAACGTCTCCATCGCGAAGAACTCACCCTGCGTGGGCGCGGGACGCGCAGGGGGCAATCTGGGCGCCGGTCCGGTTGCGTGTGACGTGGGCTTCGAACCGGACCCGGTCACGCGGGAGGTCCCCGGAGACTACCCAACCATTCAGAGCGCTCTCGATGCCGCATGTGACGGCGATACCGTCCGCGTTCAGCCCGGCACTTGGCAGGAGTGCATCAACTTCGGCGGCAAGGCGATCGTGTTGACCGGAATCGCCCCGGAGGATTCCGCCGTGGTCCAGGAAAGTGTGCTGCTGGGGGCGGGCGAATCTGTTGTGCGGATCACCCAGGGAGAGCCGGAGGGGACAGAAATACGGGGGCTGAGGATCCGCGGCGGTAATTCCACCGACTACGGTGAGTGCATCGGGTCGGTGGGCGGTGGCTTCATGCTGAGCAATGCCGACGTCGCGATTCGTCACTGTGTGATCGACAGCAACCATGCGTTGACGCCGGGAATGTACTACCGGGGAAAGGGCGGCGCGCTGTGGGCCAACCAGACCCGGCTCAGGGTGAGCGACTGCCTGATTGAACGCAACAAGGCTCAGGATTACGGGGGCGGCTTTGCCCTGTGGGACAGCGATGTGCGTCTCGTCGGGTGCGAGTTCCGCGACAACTCGGTCGGTGGCTATGGCTACAAGAACCCTGGTGGCGCCGGGGGCGCATTGGCGATCGTAGGCGGCACGAGCCACCTCCTGGCATGTCACATCGTGGACAATTTCGCCTCGGCGGGTCGAGGAGGAGGGATTCGCATCCTCTCCGGGGCCCAGGTCACACTCGACAACTGCTTGCTCACTCGGAACAGCGCCGACCCACACTGCTACTTTGAGTACTATCCAAGAGGCGGCGCGCTGGCTGTCGACGGTGAGAGTGCGGTGAATCTCAGGTTCTCCGTGGTCACCAAGAATGCAGCGGCATCATCGTCCGGCGGAGGCATTGCCGTACTTGAGCCGGCAACGCTCAACACCCGTGGCGCCGTGATCTGGAGCAATGCCACAGGCGGCTATTTCACGACGCGCGACCTCTATACATGGAGTCCTGACGCCATCCAATTCAGCTACAGCCTGGTCCCCCCCGACCAGCTCAGCCCCACAAACATCCTCGGGCCTCCCAATTTCATTTCATGGCAGAACCACGACTACCTCTTGAGCCCGGGCCAGTGGGGTGCAGACAAAGCGATTCTTCCCCGCTCCCCCTGCATCGATGCCGGCCCCCCGGACTTGCAGGATGGGGTGATCTGGCCCCCGGCCTACAACAACGAATCCCGCAGCGACATTGGTCTCTATGGAGGCCCGGGCGGCGTGCTCTGGGGGTTCTAGCGACGCCGGTCGCGCGCCGGCTTTCGAGTCCCGCGCTCGGGCCTGCCGGGAGATCCGGGCGCTGAGTCCGCCGGAAGGGCGGAGCACTCCAGCGTCGGGGCGCCAATCGACCGATGCCCCCTCGCCCGGGTGAGTGGCATGCACTCAAATCGCGCATTCCTGGTTGGCGCGGGTTGCCCACCACGCCACCGGGCGCGACACTGCCACCCGTTGCGCATTGCCCGTGCAGGGACTACTGCCCGCCTCCCTTCCCGCCCGGCGGCCAAGGGCGAAACCGCGAGATGAGCCGAACGCACCGCGCCCCGCAACCGCCACTTTCGGCCAGGAACAATCGCCGGCGAATCCATCCTGCACCGCTGCGTGCCGCCCGGGGAAAGATCGATCAGGCGCCGGGGGTGCACTGACACAAAAAAGCTTCCCTTCCGAAGAGCCTTTTCTTTCTGTTTCGAGTGCTCCGAGACTGCGCTTCCGACGCCCCGGCTCCCGCCATCGGGGCAGTCTGCTTTGGGTCGCGCCCCTCCTGGCCGAAGCGGGAGATCGTGGGCACCGGAAGCTCTCGGCTCATCTGTGGCGCTTGCGCGCGGAAGGGCTCCAGGCTGGAGAGCACGATCGGATCTCAGCCCGCTGCCGCCGGCATCTCCTCCAACTCCCGCAGCGCCCGCGCAAGATGACGCGCCACGGTGGAAACCAGCGTGCAGTCGCTGGCGGGCGCGGGGAAACGCTGGTCCCGAACCGCTTCAGCGTAGCGGGCGGCCTCCGCGGCCAGCTGCTCGGACGGCGGCAGGTGGTCGTGCCGCTCCGCCAGATAGTCGAGAAAACGGTTGCCGATGCGCTGGTAGGAAGCGCCGGTTGGCGGGCTGAAGCGACCGTCGGCGGTGGCACGCTCCAGCAGCGTCGCGAACTGCTCGGTGGCGTCTTCGAAGAGGATCGGCGTGGCGTTGCGGGAGGCGCGGGCGGTCGGGTTGGCGGAGGCACGGGCGGCAGGGTTGGCGGGGGCGCCGGGAGCACCGGGCGCACGGCTGGCG
>JALXCG010000236.1 GCA_026991065.1 Gemmatimonadota bacterium
CGCAGATGGCGCCGCCGATCAGGTCGCTGGCGCCGTTCACGAATTTGGTCAGCGAGTAAACGACAATGTCGGCGCCGAGCGCCATGGGGGAGAGCAGGACCGGGGTAAAAGTGTTGTCGACGACCAGAGTTACACCGTGCTCCTTGGCGAGTCGGCCGAGGGCGGGAATGTCGGCGACTTTCAGTGTGGGGTTGGCGAGCGCCTCGACATAGATCACTTTGGTGCTTGGGGTGATCGCGGCGGCGATGGCGGCGGTGTCGGTGGGGTCGACAAAAGTGGTGTTGACCCCCATGTCGGGGAGAAGATCCTGGAGCAGGGCGTGGGTGCCGCCGTAAATGGTGTCGGAAGCGACAATGTGGTCGCCGGAGCGACAGAGTTGCAGCAGGGTGCAGGAGATCGCCGACATGCCGCTGGCGGTGCAGATGGCGTGGCCGGCGCCCTCCATCCCGGCGAGGTAGCGGGCGAGCACGTCAACCGTGGGGTTGAAGTGGCGGCTGTAGAGAAAGCAACCGCCGGCATCCGGCCCTTTGTCGCCGTGGAAGATCTCCGGCATGGTGCTCGGCTCGAGCACGGTGAAGGTGGAGGAGCGGGCCAGCGATGGGCAGACACCGCCGAATTCGCCGAATTCACGTTTGGCCTCTTGGAGGGCCTGTTCGGGATTGAATTTCTGCATTTTTTCACCCTCGCGCTTGGTTGTTGTGTCCCGGGTAATCGGGGGCCGGGGTCAGCATAGGTAAGGCGGTATCCCACTGCAAGGATTCGCCGTCGGCGTGGTGGGCGGTGGCCTCGGTAAGCGTGTGCGGTGCGGCATGAATCGATTGCGAGATTTTTGATTATTGCACGGCATCTCCCTTCAAGAAACCTATGCCACGGCGCGACTTGCGGCACAACTCCCGGGCGCCGGCAAATCAGGTGTCCGCCCCGCCCGGACGCGCCCAAAGCAGATGCCACACTGGGCCCCGGCAGCGCCCACATTTCGTTACCATGCTGTTAGATTGCTCTCGCAAAGATCAAATTCTGCAGCCATGCGGAACCGTTGATCATGATCCGCCGCCTTTCCGCCGAAATAACCCCTATGCCCACCTCACCTCACGCCGCCGCCATCACCTCCAGTGCTGTCTTCTTTCCCCCGGAGGTCCGTGACAACGCCTATTTCTACAACGACCTGGGCCTGGAGACCAGCGAGGAGTGGATCCTCTCCCGCACCGGCGTCCGGGAGCGTCGCGTCGCCCGCCTGGATCGGGGCGAGAGTTGCGGCACACTGGCAACCGCGGCCGCGCAACACTGCCTGCGCAAGCGCGGGATCGAGCCCACCGAAATCGACGGCATCCTGCTCGGCACCATCAGCGGCGATCTCGGTTTTCCAGCCACCGCCTGCCTGGTCCAGGATCGGATCGGCGCCGCCAACGCCTTCGCATTCGACATCTCCGGCGCCTGCACCGGCTACCTCCACGCCCTCGCCAGCGCCACCGCCATGGTCGAGTCGGGCCGCTGCCGGCGCGTCATGGCCATCGGCGCCGAAGCGATGAGCGCCATCCTCGACTACGAAGATCGCACCACCTGCCTGCTCTTCGGCGACGGCGCCGGCGCCACCCTGGTGGAGAAGGTCCCCGGCGACCACCCCGGCCGCATTCTCGACATCACCCTCGGCTCCGACGGCAGCGGCGCCAAGTTCCTCTACCGCACCGGCGGCGGCGCCCTCCACCTGCCCGACGCCGGCCACCCCGATTACCCCAAAGTAGCGAAGGTGTGGCAGGATGGCCGCGCCGTTTTCCGCTTCGCCGTGCAGCGCATGGTCAACGTGATTCGCAACATTCTCGCGCAGAACCGGCTCACCCTCGACGACATCGCTCTGGTCGTCCCCCACCAGGCCAACATCCGCATCATCGAGGCCGCCTGCACCCGCCTGAAACTGCCCCTCGACAAAGTCGCCATCTACGTCGACCGCTACGCCAACACCGTCGCCGCCACCCTGCCCACCGCCCTCGACCTGAGCGCCACCGACAACCGCATCGCCCCCGGTGATCTCGTGCTCCTGGCCACCTTC
>JALXCG010000237.1 GCA_026991065.1 Gemmatimonadota bacterium
GAATCACAAGCCTATCCGGCGGCCCGGGCGGAGTTGCAGAAGAAGCAAGAGTTCGTGGCCGGCGCATTGAGCAAGGATCCCGATTTTTTTGCCCGCGAGGCGGCGGGGTGGAAGCTGCGCCTGGCGAAAGACCAGAAGCAGATGGAGGCGGCGGGGGGCATTCTCAAGGCGGCTCAGTCGCTGGCCAAGGAGCAGGGGGGAGAGGCGCGCGCTTCGATCGAGCAGAAGCTGCTGCAGGTGCGGGCGGCGCGCACGGCGGCGCTGGCGGATGCCGGGGAGATCGCGGGGCGGATCGAGAAGCTCCTGGCCCTGCGGAAAAACCACGCGGCTCTGCTGGAACAAGCCAGGGCCGACCATGAAGCGCTCCAGGGGGGCGACACCGCGGCGCTCAAGGCCAAGGTGCGGCGGGCGGAGCGTGACTGGCCGGCGAAAAAGAGCGATCTCGAGGAGCGCCTGCAGCAGATCGAGAAGATTCGTCGCGATGGCGAAAATGCATGGCAGACCCTGCAGGCGCAAAATGCGCTGCCCCCGGAAAAGATCGACTTCTTCGCCATGGCCACGGCCGGAGAGATGCTGCACCAGAGCCTGATCGACTTCAGCCACAGCCGGGAGCATCTGGATGAGTTGGTGGACCAGCTCTACATCTCCTGGGAGAAGGTGCTGGTGGACATGGCGGTGGAGGAGAACGAAGAGGTGCGCTTCCTGCACAAGATCCAGACCACGCGGATCCGCGTGCCGGGATCGGGCGAGGAGGCGGTGGCCGAGCCACTGCCACCGATCGAAGCGTGGCAGCCGGTGAGTCGCGCCGAATATGAGAAGCACAAGAATGACCTGGGCATGGCGCTCGCGGTCAAGCCGGCCGGCAAATATGATGAAGAGGCGGAGAGCAGCGCCGCGGAACCGCCGGGCTACGCCTATATTGCGCCGCCGGAGCAGGGCTCGAATCAGTATGGCCACTGGGTCCGGGATCAGCGCGGGGGTTCGTTCTGGGAGTTCTACGGCAAATACGCCTTTTTGCAGACCCTCTTCTGGGGTCCGAGCTATCGCCCGATCTACGCCGGTGACTATCGCTCCTACCGCCGCCATCGCGACTCCGGGCGCCCCTACTACGGCACCACCGGCGGCGGCCAGCCGCGCTATGGATCGAGTTCGGCGAGCACGCGCCAGCGTTACGGCTCCAGCAAATATGTGCGCACCGATGGTTTTCGCGGCAGTCGCTATGAACAGTCCGGGGGCAAATACCGCGGCTCCAAATATGAGACGCCGGCGGCGCGGTCCCGCGGCCGCACGCGCTCTGCAGCGAGTCGCCAGTCGTCGCGTCGCTCCAGCCAGGGTTATCGCTCCTCTTCCCGCCGCCGCTCCAGCCGTTCCCGGGGAGGAAAATGATGTTCTCCATCCCAGAGATTGCTTTTGGATTCGCCTATCTCCTGCTGGGCGTCGCGCTGCTGCTGATTGCCAAGATCACCCAGGATGCGATCACTCCCTATTCGGTCGATGAGCAACTGACCCGGCACGACAACCGCGCCCTGGCGGCCAGCATGGCCGGCTACTACCTGGGAGTGGTGGCGATCTTTCTCGGGGCGGCGATCGGTCCCGATCCGTTTGCCGGCGGCGAGGCGATTGAGCGCGGGGCGGTGGCCCGGGCCCTCGCGGTCGATTGCGGTTATGCGTTGCTCGGCATTGTGCTGCTCAACCTGGGGCGGGTGCTGCTCGATCGCCTGGTTCTGCCGCGCTTCAGCACACGCAAAGAGATCATCGACGACCGCAATGTCGGGGCCGGCGCGGTGGAGGGGGGCGCCTATCTGGCAACGGCACTGGTGATCGCCGGCGCGGTGCATGGCGACGATGGCGGCGGACTGGTTTCGACCCTGGCCTATTTTGCCGCCGGTCAGGCGGCGCTGCTGCTCTTCGCGCGGTTCTATGATTGGCGCACTCCGTATGACCTGCATGCGGAGCTGGAGCGGGACAATGTCGCGGCCGGGGTCGCTTTCGGCGGCACCCTGGTTGCGCTCGGCGTGGTGCTGGTGCGGGCCACCGGCGCGCCC
>JALXCG010000238.1 GCA_026991065.1 Gemmatimonadota bacterium
TGTAAGCCTTGGTCTTGGACCAGTCCACGAGCATAAAGGCCGGGAGCGCAACCGGCTTCAGCAGCGGCACGCGCAGACGCCGCAGACGTTCCGTGATCGGATGCCGCAGCCCCAGCCGCCTCAGCACACCGCCCAGACTGACCGGGCGTGGCATCACCCGCCAGCGGCGCAGCGCATAGGGCTCCTGATAGTGGAAGAGCCCCTCCTGCTCCAGCCAGCGATTCAGATAGACGTTCTTGCGCTTGGGCCCAAACCCGTGATCGGAAGCCAAGAGCACCGTATCGCGCTCCAGGTCGACATACTCGAGCATCTTGCCGACCTCGCGATCCACCGCCTCGTAGACTTGCGGAATCACGTCACGCATTTTCGCCCCCCGCTCCGTCTTCGAAGCCGGGTGTTCCGGATCCATGTATTTCCAGAAAAAGTGCTGCACCCGGTCAGTGACGGTCCAGGTCACCATGAACACGTCCCAGTCGGGATCGCGCTCGATCAGGTACTGCGCCACCTTGGTGCGCATTCGCATGGCGTGGGTAGCGGCATTCAGGAACTCCAGTTCCCGTGCACTGCCGGAGTACTGCATCAACTCCATCTCAATCGGAATCCGCCCCACTTGTGCCATCAGTTCGCAGTGCAACTCGGGAGGATAGGTGAACGCAGACTCCTGGCTCGGCGTCAGCAGACCGGCAACCATCGTCCCATTGACCTTTGGCGCCGGAAAACTCACCGGCAGATTGACCGATCCAACTCGGTAGCCGCGGGCCGACAGGGTCTCCCACATGGTGGTGGTTTTGATGTTCTTATAGCTGATCAAAGGCCGCAGAACCTGCCCGGGATTGGAGACCCAAAACGCAAAAACACCGGTCTTGCCCGGGTTCTTGCCCGACATCAGTGCCGGCCACGCGACCGAACTCTGACACGGTTGTGTGGAGCGCAGGGGTGCGGAGACACCACGCCGCAGCAGCCGCGCAAAATTCGGCAACCTGCCCGCGGCGATCAACGGATCCATCACGTCGAACGTGGCGCCATCAATCCCAAGAATCAGAACCCGCCTTTTGCCCTTGTCACTCATACTGTTCCACCAATCCTGATGGCGCGTTCATCACCGCGGATGAATCCGTGGCGGGCGCCCTGAAGTCACCGAGATCGGCGCCGACCTCGCCGCCAACCATCCCATTGCGCTCCCGTATCTGCCCTTGCCCCGGCACCTGCACGTGCCCTTGCTCCTGCCCCTCCATCTGTCCCTGCACCTGCATGTCATTGGCCAGGAAGACACCCATGATCAGAAACGCGGCGGCCGCCGCCAGCAGCGCCACGTGGCGCCGCCCCAATGTCGCCGTAGTTCGACCCGGGAACACACCGCGCAGGAGGAGATAGAAAACCCCTCCGAACACCGCGCTGAAAAAAAGTGCGTTGAATAGCGTCAAACCAACAATCAGGTCGGTCACCCAGGAAGCCAGCGCGAAGCGCGGAAAAACCTGCACGAAAAGCAGGTCGAGCAGGAGCATCGCGCCCACCAGGAAGCCCGTGCAGGCCGCAATCAACGTGGCGCTCACAACGCAGTCGTCCACCCAGGGACGGATCTGCGCGGCACGGGTTGCGCCGTACACGGCAAGCCCGATCACGCCACCGAAAAGATAGAGGACGAGGGAGAAAGAAACGAACGGGGTCGTGATCCGAAAAATGCGCCCAAGTGCCTGATATATATAGTGATCACAAGCCAGATCAAGCGCCGACAGAAGAACCGCGACGAGCAGGCCTACAAGCACAAAGATCGGCAACCACTGCGTTTCCGTATTGCGGGCAACGCGCATTCTAGCTGACATACCCCATCGCGCGCAGGGTCTCAGCCACCGCGTCCGCCTCAGTGTCGTCGAAATCCTGCTTGCCCCCGTGATCCGCATCCAGCGTCGGAGGCCCCACCTCGATCGGATGAGCCTTGCGGAACTCCTCGGAGAAGCAGTTCTCCATCACCTTGCCATCCATATCTTCAGGCACCGGCACATCCAGCAGGTGACAAACGGTGGGCGCGAGATCGATCAGATCGTTCCGCTCCACCTCTACCCCGTGTGGAATTCCCGGACCGGCCACAACACAGATTCCATCCATGCGATGCATGCCGGGCACCTTGTCCAGCGGCTCGTGCAGCACCTCTTTCTCAAAAAGACCGCAGTCGATGTGGTAGGCGACGTCTTCCACCTCGAACTGAATATCCGGCGCCAGATCAACTGCATGCCCGTGCCACAGATCGGCCCGCTTGTGCGCCTTGGTCACCACCGGACGGCCGGTCGAGGGATCCTCGAAAGCCTCCAGTTTGCGGCAGATCTCGTCGCACAACTGCTCGTACTCGGCCCCCGGTTGCACGATTCCTTCGGGATCGCGCCCCGCCAGGTTGATCAACACAACATCTTCGCCGCCGCCCCAAGAGACAAATGCGCGCGTCTTCGACCAGTCCACCAGCTCCCACGGCGGCCGCAGATAGCGCCCGGGGGCGCGCAACCGAATCCGCTCGGTCAGCCGGCGGCGGCGAATCTCCCAACCCTTGCGCCGTTTCTCCGCGTTCGGCTTGAGCACCAAATAGCCCTCGTCGATCAACCACTTGGCCAGGCGAAAACGCTTGCGCAACGGCCCCATGCCATGGTCGGACATCAGAATGACCGTGGTGTCGTCATCGATCTTGGCGAGCAACTCCCCGGTCAAACGGTCGAGCTGAGCGTAGGTGTCCTCCAAGATGCGGCCGAATTTGTCCACCAACTCCGGTGACTCCCGGCGGAAGGCTTCGTCCTGGAACCGAAACGCCACGTGGCCGATGCGATCACTGGCGGTCAGCACGACCATGAAAAACTCCCATGGATCGCGATCCATCAGGTACTTCGCCACCTCGCAGCGTCGCTCCTGATCGCGCCAGATCTCATCGAGCAAGCGCAACCGATCCGGCGAATAAGCCACTCCCGCCTCCTGATGGTCGAGTGGAAGCCAGCCCAGATTGGCCATGATCTCCGTGTGCAGAGTGGGTGGCCAGGTAAAATTGGACTCCAGCGAAGGCGAGAGCATCCCCGCCACCAAAGTGCCCTTCACCGGACGCGGCGGATAGGTCACCGGCACATTCAGCACCGAAATTGTCTTCTCGTGGCGGCTGAGCAGCGACCAGAGAGTTTCCGTCTGAATACTGGTGGCGTTGATCAGGCGCCGCTCATAGCTCCCGGGCTGGCGCTCCACAAAATAGTAGACGCCGTGTTTCCCGGCTTGCTTGCCGGTGGCGAAGCTCACCCAGGCGATGGAGGAGTTCGGCGGAATCGTCGAACGCAGCTTGCAGCGAGCCCCACGCGCCATCAACTTGGCCAGATTGGGCAGCTTGCCTTCAGCAATCATCGGATCGGCGACATTAAAGGTGGCACCATCCCAGCCCACGATCATCACGCGCCGCGGCTTCGAAGTAGCAGACATGAAAGCGATCTCCAAATCACCGCGCACTACAACCGCGGCATTCATCTTGCAGGAAACTCGACAAAAACAGAGTCTAGCCGAAAAGCACGGCATCCGCCCCGCAACAGGTACGCATCACCGTGCCAAATCTCCGGATCAGGCGGTCAGCCCGGAGTAGAGGTAAGCTGAAATCAGCCCCAATTGGGCCACCATCATCATCCGATACATGTGCACCCAAGAGGGGTGGTTCTCCACTCGAGCAAGCTCACGTGGATCCCGCAACATCAAATAAGCAATGTAGATGCCGTACACCGACAGGGCCACCCCAAGGATCACGAGCAGCGTTCCATTGCCGGCCATGAGCGGCCCGCCCAACGGATGCTGCAGAGCCACCCCCAGGGGCAGAAGCAGCCACGGAAAAACCAGAAAAGGCGCCACGCGTCGCGCGGCCCCGGTCGTTCCATGCACAACCGGCCACGTGCGGCAACCAGCCGCGCGGTCGCCTTCGAGATCGGCGAAATCCTTGGTCGCGGAAGCGCCCAGAAGGAAAAACATAAAGACGGCGCCGGTGAACCACGGTTCAGGATCTCCGACCGTTGCTGCCACGCAGGACCAACCACACACCCGCAAGAGCATCCCGCGGGAGACTGCAATGGTGATCTGCGCCGGCCAGGCCCAGCGCTTGGTGCGCAGCGGTGGCACAGAATAGATCAGGCTGGCCACGGCTCCCCCCAACGCCCACCAGAAGCACTCGTGCAAGGTGCCGCCCCGCGGCACCCCGACAAACCAGGCCGCGACCAACGCCACCAGATAGAAGAGCACACCAACCCGCAGTGCGGTCATCGCATCCAGGCGCCCCGACGGCAGCGGCCGCCGCGGCTTGTTGATGCGGTCGTTCTCCAGATCCGCCAACTGGTTGATGCTGTTGGAGCCGGCATTCAGGGTCGCCGCCATGACCGCGCCCAAAAGAACGGCCCAGGCGCGCTCGAAGCCCAGCCCGGGAGGAGCGGCCCCGGCCAGCGTCGCCCGCACCTGCGCGGCACCGTAGGCGCACGCAGCACCCGAGAGCATTCCCAGCAGCGGCGGCAGCAAAGTAAACGGACGCACCAGGTCCCAATAAACAAAGAAACGTTCGTTGCGCTTCATGAAAAAAGCATGGCGAGCAGGATGACAGTGAGCCCGGCCAGCGCAGTCGCGATGACCAGGAGCAGAGTCTCACTGGGGCGGCGTGCTTCACTCAACGAAGCGGCCAGAAAACTCTTAGCGTAACTTCCAAAGCTCCCGGCCACCGCAACAAAGAGCAGGGCGCGCCATGGAACCAACCCACACACCGCGGCCGCGGCTCCGAGCAGCAGCGCTCCCCCCGCCCCCAACAGGGTTCCCTGCGCGGAGATCGCCCCGGTCGTTCCCACTGGAACGCGCCTGAGCGTGGTCGCCAGAATCGGCGTGCGGCCGAATACTGCCCCCAGTTCGCGCGCCAGAATATCCGCGACCGCGCCGGCCCAGGCCCCGGTCGCCGCCGCACTGAAGAGCTGATGCAGCGCATCCCGCGTCTCCGCAACCCCCGTTGCAAAAGCCAGAAATGCCAAAAAACAGCCCACGCCGGTCGCCCCGATCAGCAACGCCGGGCCAAGAGCCGGGCCGGGGACCTCCTCTTCCTGCAATCTCCAGTCCGCCCCCGGCGCCCGCGCCGGCCGCGCCGGGTCCTCCTCCGTGCCGGCGCCGACCTCCAGCGCCCGCCGCCGGAGCCAGGCATGCCGCCGCGCCCCATAGATCTCCGCCACTGCCAGTCCCAGCAACAGATCTCCGCGCCAGCCAAGCAAGATCAACCCACCAAGCCCCACGCTCCAGACCACCATGCCACCGCCGACCCGCCAGACATGGCGCCACCGCCCCACCACAACAAGCAGCGTCAAGAGTGCGAACGGAACCCAGAAGTCGCTCCCATGCGGGAGGTTCGCCCGCATGTTGCCCACCCGAATCAGCAGCGCCGTGTACATCACCACCGCCCCGACCAGCGGCACCCAGAAATTGTCATTGAAGCGCCGCACCGGCAACGATTCCAGGAACGCGCAGAGCCCCGCCACGCCGATCGCCAGCGACCAGAGCGACCAGATCCCTCCGACCCACTCCAGACCGCTGCGCCCGCCAACCCAGGCAAGCATGAAGAGTGCCGACACTGCACCGGCAACGAAGTAGGCGATCATTCCCGGCCACGACTTGCGCCGATTCCACGGCAGCGGCCAGCGCTCTCCCCAGGTCATGCCCACCAGCGTCGCCGCCGCATCGCCGCAGGCGAAAAGCGCCCAAATCGCCGCCGCAACCTGCGGCATCCCGCCAAACGACCAAAAGAGCACCACCAGTAGAAGCAGCGTGGCCGGGTAGAGCACCAACCCCACCGGCGTCCCCTCGCGCATCTCATCGGGGCGACAGAGCGCCGACCCCACGCGCGGTACGACGATCAACACCGCCAGGAGCAGCACCGTGGCCAGCAAAATCAGATGCGCCGAATCGACCCAGCGCAGGCTCAATGCCGCCGCGGCCAGCAAAACCTTGAACCACTGCCGCAGATCTTCTCGGGGGGCACTCGCCCACATCACCGAACTCCCGGGAAACGGTTTCCGCCCTCTTCCTCTTCGCCCCACCGAAGAGTCTGCCGCGACGCCGCGGCCAACACGGGTCAGCGAATAATGATCGGCTCCGGTGCCTGCGCCGGCGTCGCCTCATTGCCGGCGGCATCGGTCAGAAAAGCGGTCACCTGCCCGGTCGACTCCGAAGTGCGGATCTTGGTGAGCGCCGTGTTCAGACGCCCCTCATAAAGCCCGTCACCATCCACATCGGTAAGCGTGATCTGCTCATCAACGAACGCACCGATCTGCACCACCACCTGCGCGGCCGGCAACAGATCCTCGCCGGTCAGCACGCGGAACAGCACCACCTCGCCGAGGTCCGCATAAACCGTATCGGGATGGACACAGCCCTCCCCCTCACGCTCCACGCACCAATCCACGCCTTCGATCTCGGCCACCCGGTCCAGATAGATCCCGGTCTCCAGCACCTCGCTGCGCACCCCTTTGTCGGTATAGAGCACGCCATAGATCTCCTTAAAACCATCATCCCCGGCCAACGCCCAGCCGCGCGAATCACCGAACGGCACCGGGTCCGCGGCCGCCGCCTCCTCCCGGCTTGCGCCGAGCGCCATCGCCACCACCGTCGCCGCCGGCGGCGCAATCGGCGCAACCTGCACCCGCGGCGTGCGCGTCGCCACCGAACCGCTCTCGATCTCGATCCCGTAGTAACCGGCGACCACGCCGGCACGATCCACGCTCGGCCCCTCGCCACCATCCGCATCGCGCGCCGCCACGCCATAGGCGATCGGCACCCCAACCGCCATCGACGTATCAACAAAGAGCGTATCTTCCAGGGTCGCCAAACGCGCGAACCCGGCATCGCCGCGGGCACGGTAAACCACATACCCCGCCGCCCCGTCAACCGCGGACCAACGCAACGTTACCGTTCCGCTCGCCACCTCGACATCAAGTTGCGCGGGAGCCGGAAGATCGGAACTCACGGGCGGCGGCTCCTCCCCATCCAGTGGCTCCAGAGCCGGCACATCGCAGGCCGCCAGCAGGAACCCGAGCGACGCCGTCGCCATCCAGCCCGCCGGGG
>JALXCG010000239.1 GCA_026991065.1 Gemmatimonadota bacterium
CCGGCGGATCAGGTGGGGCCTTTTGCCTCGATGGGGGTGATTCAACCGCTGGATGGCCTGATCGACTCCGCCACGGTGGCGAGCTTCGATCCCAAGGGGGTGGTGCGCTACGACAGCGGCGCGGGGCGCGGCGAGCGCATCTACCAATTGGCGCCGATGGTGGGCAATCATCTGGCGCTGGTGGTCAATCGCGATCTGGTTTCCAGGATTCCGCAGACCATGGATGAGTTGATTCAGACCGCCAAGGATCTCACCCGGGATGAGAACGGTGATGGCCGTCCGGATCGCTACGGCCTGGTCTGGAACTACAGCGAGCCCTACTTCTTCATCCCCTTCTTCGGTGGCTACGGCGGGCGGGTCATGGATTCCGACGCGCACCCGACACTGGCGGTCGACGCCATGCAAAAGGCGCTGGAACTGGTGCTGAAAATGCGCGATGAGGCGGGGATCATTCCCCGCGAGTGCGACTACAACATCGCCGATACCATGTTCAAGGAGGGGCGCGCCGGAATGATCATCAACGGCCCCTGGTCCTGGAGTGGCTACCGGGAGGCCGGAGTTCCGATCGCCATCGCGCGGATTCCGCGGATCGATGCAACGGGCCTCTGGCCCACTCCGATGGTGTCGCCGAAGGGCTATTCGCTGAACAGCAACCTACCGGCGGGGCCGCACCGGGACGCGGCATTGGCGCTGCTGCGTTATCTGACCGGTCCGGAGGTGCAGGAGCGTTTCACGCGGGCCCTCGGTGTGATCCCGACGAACCGGAGCGTGGCAGCCGCCGATTGGGTGAAGCGCGACCCCGCCCTGCGGGCGTCAATGGCGCAGGCGGCGGTCGGTGTGCCGATGCCGATCGTGCCCGAGATGCGCGCCATCTGGGATGCGATGCGGCCGGTGGTTCAGGGCGTGATGGGGGGGAGCATTCGGGCGGCGGATGCCGGCGCCGCCATGCAACTGGCCGCGGAGCAGGGGATCGGCGAGATGCGCGAGGGGGAGAGCGAGGGCGGTTCGCGCACCGCCGTGGGGGCGGTGCTCCTGCTCACGGCGATTGCACTCTGCGCCGGAGTCTACCTGACCGTCACGCGCTTCCTCCTGCCGCTGCTGCGAATGCCCCCCGGCCGCGAGCGCGAGACCACCCGTTTCGCCCTGTGGATGATCGCCCCGGCCTCTCTGGCGCTCCTTGCGGTCGTGGCCTACCCATTTGCCTACAACGTCCTGATCTCGCTCAGCAACATGAGCATGACCTCGATTCGCAACTGGCATTTGGTGGGCTTGCTGCAGTATCAGAAGGTTTTCGCCGACCCGATGTTTTACCGCGTGCTCCTGCGCACCGTGGTGTGGACGCTCGGCAATGTCACTCTCCACGTGGTGATTGGAGTGTTCCTGGCGCTGGTGATTCAGCAGGACCTCTTCGGCAAGCGACTCTACAAGGGGTTGCTGATCCTCCCGTGGGCAGTGCCGCAATACATCACGGCGCTCACCTGGCGCGGTGAGTTCAATGCCGAATATGGTGCGGTCAACTTGATTCTGCAGCACCTGGGCATCTCGCCCGTGGCCTGGCTGTCGGGCGAGGGAACCACCTTCGCGGCCTGCTTGATCGCCAATGTCTGGCTCGGCTTCCCGTTCATGATGATGATCGCGCTGGGAGCCTTGCAGTCCATCCCACGCGATCTTTACGAAGCGGCGCGCATCGATGGCGCGGGCCCCTGGGAACGCCTGATCCACGTCACCATTCCGCTGCTCAAACCGGTCATGGTTCCGGCCATCACCCTGGGAATTGTCTGGACCTTTAACAATCTCAATGTGGTGTGGCTGATCTCCAACGGCGGCGAGCCCTCCAACCAGACCCACATACTCGTGACCTATGTCTACAAGGCGGCTTTCAATCTCTACCGCTATGGCTACGCGGCAGCGCTGTCGATGGTGATCTTCGGCATTCTGGCGGGGTTCAGCGTGAGCTTTCTCAATCGCAGCCGCGCGGATGAGGGGAGCGTGCGATGAAGCTTCGCGCCGGGCGCAGTGCGTTCGCCACCTTTTGTGTTGCTTTGCCCTTTCTGCTCTGGCTGGATGCGCCGCTGCCGGGGGCGTGCATCACGAGCGGCATTCTCGCCGCTTTGCTCCTTCTGCTGCCGCTCTTGCTCGACGTTCTGGAGGAGCATCCGCGCATCGGGCGAATTGCCAGCCACCTGATTCTGCTGCTTTTCAGCGCCATCGCCCTGTTCCCGGTTCTCCGCGTGGTTTCCATCTCGTTGCGCCCCGGCAACAAGCTTCTTTCCACCTCTCTGGCGCTGATTCCCGAAGACGCCAGCTTCGACGCCTATGTCCAGCTCTTTACCGATGAGCCCTTCCTGATCTGGCTGCGGAATTCCGCACTGCTCGCCGTCACCGCCACCCTGATCGGCCTGGTTTTCGCTTCCACCGCCGGCTACGCTTTCAGCCGCTTCCGCTTTCCCGGCCGCAAGATCGGCCTGTCCAGCGTCCTGACCACCCAGATGTTTCCCGCGACCATGCTGCTTCTGCCGCTTTTTGTTCTCCTGGCGCGGCTTCACCTGGTCAACACCTTCATCGGCCTGGGGGTGATCTATGTCTCGACCGCGCTGCCCTTCTCGATCTGGTTGATGAAGGGCTATTACGACACGATTCCGGCCTCTCTCGAGGAGGCCGCCATGATCGATGGCGCGGGACGCTGGTACGCATTCTGGCGCATCATTGTGCCGCTGGCGGCGCCGGCGCTGGTGATCACCGCGCTCTTCAGCTTCATGAACGCCTGGACCGACTACATTGTGGCAGCGCAGATTCTGCAGGATGAGCGGATGTTCACGCTCCCGGTCGGGCTCAAATCATTTCAATCGAACATGACCACGGAGTGGGGGCTCTACGCCGCTGCCGCCCTGCTGGTCAGCATACCGGTGGTTGCGCTCTTCCTTTTTCTGAATCGCTGGTTGGTGAGCGGCTTGACGCTGGGTGGAGTCAAAGACTGACTCCACCCGCGGTAACGGTCGATCAACCGAAAGAGGAGCCACAGCCACAGGTGGAGCCGGCATTCGGGTTGTCGTAGACAAAACCGGACTCCTGCAGTGTATCGACGTAGTCGATGCGGGTGCCGTGGAGGTACTCCTGGCTGGCGCGATCGACAAAAAGTTGCAGTACACCGAGATCGAAAACGTCGTCGGTCGGGGCGGGTGCAGTGCGGAAGGAGAGATCGTAGCTCATTCCGGCACAACCGCCGTCGATCACCGCCACCCGCAGCGCCCAGGGGCCCTCGCCCTTGCGCTGCATCAGCGCTTGCACACGTTCAACCGCGGCATGGGTGAGACTCAGCTCGAAGCCGGGGACGCCACCATCATCGTTGCTCTCCACCGGCCGAGCCAGAATGGCATTGAGGCGGTCGACCAGGGCTTCAATCTGTGCATTGCTCGCCCCGTGCCCCCGCATCCCCTGCTCAAGCGTTTCATGGGCGGCGGAGTCGCAACCGGCACACGGCAGGCCCGCCGCCTGAATCGCGTCGATCAGGGCAACCGTGTGATCCAGGCTGGAACCAAGAATCGCCGCAATCGTCATCTCTTTGTGGATCGTGGTGGTTTGCATCAGACCTCTCCGCTGCTCCCGGCCTGCACCAGGCGGTCCAGTTCGCCGGTTTCGAACATCTCACTAACAATGTCGCAACCGCCGATGAATTGCCCGTCGATATAGATTTGCGGCGTAGTCATCCATGGACCACCGGTCTGCTCCTCGACAATCGCGGAGAGAGTCTGGCGGCAGTTGTTCAGGTCCGGGAGCACATTGAAGACCTCGAAATCGGCGCCCAGGGTTTCGAAAATCTGCACCACACGGGCGGAAAAACCGCACTGGGGAAAATCGCGGGTGCCCTTGGCGAAGACCATGATGCGGTGCTTGCGGATCAGGTCGGGGATGGTTGTTTCAGTGGTTGGCATCAATCTCTCCGGGAGTCTTGCAGGTCATCTGCAAGGCATGAATGGCGCCGTTTTGCAGATCGCTCTGGAAAAGGGCGTGGACCATCTGGTGGCGCTGGATTCGCGACATGCCGGCGAACTGTTCTGAGACCACAACGACATGAATGTGGTCGCCACCGCGCATGTCGGTGACGTGAACCTGAGCACTGGGCATTGCGGCGCATACCCGGTCGTGGATCGCGTTTAGTTCCATCATCTTCTCTTTCTCGGGGCTGGGTGACACTGGGCGCCTGTCGCACATTGTCTTCACGTCGCCCCGCACCCGTCCCTACTCCGATCTCCGCCGCGCGGACTCCGCGCCTTGATCTCGAAGCAGGCCCGAGCACGGGACTCGAAAGCCAATGCGCGACAGGCTCCTGGCGGCTGATGGCTAATTGGTCACATCGATATTGAAAGACTCAGTGTCGATGAGTTGGCCGCCCATCGAGATCTGGACATCGACCATGTAGGCGCCGGTTGGAGCCACGGCGGGGACCGGTACTTGTACCGGGGCGTTGAGCGTCGCGCCCGCGGCGACTGGCACTGGCCCGCTGTCATAGAGGGTCACGGGTGTCGTGGGAACCGGCCCACTGGCAAAGAGCGTGGCGGCATCGAAAGTCTGAGTCGTCGCAGTCTCGTTCTTGATCGACGCGGTGAAGTTCACCGTCCCGCCGCGCGGTACGCTGGTGGGAATGTTGCTGAGCATCAGATTCAGTGGCTGGTCGGAGCCGGCTTCGCCCATGGTGAAGCTCGCGGCGTAGATGTGATCCCCACTCGATCCACCGTTGTTATTTGCGGCGTTGCCCGTGAACCAGTAGGTGACTTCGCCGGTTCCGGCGGCGGGAGCAGTCCACTCAACCCGCCAGGTTACCGGACCGTTCGGGACGGCGCGCCAGGTACCGGCGCCGGTCTGCTCCACATAGGTTTTTCCATTCCCACTGATGGTCTGCGTGGAGTCGCTGTTCCCGGCCGCCAGGAGACCGGCGGCGGCATGGCCGTCATCCAATGCGGTCAGCTGGAATCCCCAACGAGACTGCCCCGGCTCCTCCAACTCAACCCAGAATGTGTAGCTTTGTCCGGGTTCGTAAAGTGCTGGGACACCGACCAGTTGGAGAGAGCCGTCGGCGCCGTTTACCGGTGTTCCGGTGTGGCAACTCATCATGCAAGTGCTCTCCCCGGGAGCACCGCTGCGGCCGGCAGGCGCGCCGCCGGAGCGGGCCAACGCGCTCCCGGCGCCGACGGTGAGAGAAAGCAGAGCGGAAGATACAAATAGGCAGAAACTACCGGTTCGCATGGGAACCTCCTTGCCCCACCGTCTCGGTGGGGAGATCGAGCGAATCGCAACAACCGCCGATCCAGAGGATGGCGGAAAGAAAGAACTAGCGCTTGAGCGCCGACCAACTCATCGACTGCACCGCCACCGGCGCGTCGACCACCACGGAATCTCCGTAGATGTGGTCACCGCCGGTGGTGCCATCGTTGTTTGCAGCGTTACCGACGTAGTAGAAAGTCACCGGCCCAACATCCTCGGCCGGAGCGGTCCAATCAAATGACCAGGACACCGGTCCATTGCCGACGCCTTGGTAGGAACCGCTTTGCGTCTGCATGACGTAGTTCAGTTGAACCTGAGTGTGCTCGGCATCGGTGATCGTCACGCTGCCGACAGGGGAATCGGTTGCATCGAAAGCAACCACCTCGAAGCCCCAGCGTTTGGCGCCGGCCTCGCCAAGTCGCAACTCGATGGTGTAGGTCTCGCCGAGGTCGTAAAACTCGGGGGCAATGAATTCCATCGTCCCGGGGCCCGAATTAAGGGTGCCCGCATGGCAGTCGGTGCAGTCGGAACCGCCCGGTTCGCCAGCCTTGCCGGTGGGTGGACCGCCGCTGTAGGCATGGGCGGAACCGGCACCGATCCCAAGGATCAGGGAAAAGAAGAAGGCGGTCTTGGACGTCAACAACATGGGTAGGAAACTCCTGTAAACCGGGAGAGTGGGCCGCCGGCCGAGGGCCGCGCGCAGTGAAGAGCAGATGCCCGTGGAATCTGGATCCGAGAGCAGATTAGAACATAACAGACTAAAGTGGTCAGGATTCAATAAAATGCCCTCGCCAATTACGCGGTTGCCCCTGCCGGGTGACCACGAGCGCCGCCATCCGGCCTCCATTTCTGGTACCCTGCATGCTGCCACTGGCCAGCAGGGAGATCCCCTTGCTGCCAACAAATAGGACCGACGTAGGAGATCCGCAACTCACATGGAGTCTTTCGACACGATTGTCATCGGCTGCGGCGCTGCCGGCAGCATGGCTTATCTGCGCTCAGTTTTGTACTGCGACCGCACTTTGGTGCTCACCGGCGATGGCGATACCCAGCGCCGCGCCCGGGGGGTTTGGGTGGGGGCAATCGACAACATCCCGGGAATGCACGGAATCAGCCGTCCCATCGCCGCCGCCTCGAAGACGACCCTGGCTTGGGTCGAAGCGCATCCTCAATTGGCGCGTTTCGGCCAGGCACGCGCGGTGCGCGCCGAAGCGATCGAGATTGCCGAAGAGGGGTTTGTGGTGCGCTGGGGAGCGGGGAAAGAGGCGGCTCGCTGCTCCTTCGTCGTACTCGCGACCGGGGTGAGTGATGTACAGCCGCTGATTCAGGGCTCCATCCGCCCCATCTTCCCCTATGCCGCGCGCCGTGAAGTGATCTACTGCATCCGCTCCGATGGTCATCTCACTTTTGAGCAACCCGTGGTCGTGATCGGCAGCAGTCCCACGGCGGCTCGGATTGCCGGCGTCATTGGGCTGCGCTACCGCCCGCGCAGTGTGGCGCTCTGCACCAACGGCGCAGCTCCCGCCTTCGGCAAAGAGACCGATGCTTTCCTTAGCCAACGCGGCATCCCGGTGCATAGCGCCGCGATCGCCGAACTTCAGGGGGATCCCGAAACGGGGCTCTGCGGGCTGCGGCTGGAGGATGGGCAGGAGTTGCCATGCACGCGCCTGGTAGTCTCGCTGGGGGCCAAAGCGAGCAATGAGCTTCTGGTCGCGATCGGCGGCGAGGTTGAGCCATCCGGCAGAGCCCGGGTCGGCGCCCACGGCGAGTCATCCATTCCGGGCCTGTTTGTGGTCGGGGACCTTGCCGCGGGAAAGAA
>JALXCG010000240.1 GCA_026991065.1 Gemmatimonadota bacterium
TCTACAACGGTTTTGGCGACCACAACATTCAGGGCATCGGCGATAAACACATCCCGCTCATCCACAACGTGATGAACACCGACTTCGCGGTCGCCATCTCCGATGAAGACACCGATTCACTCGGTGTGCTGTTCAACCATCCGGTGGGCCACACCTACCTGCGCGAACGACGCGGCGTGCCGGAGGAGACCATCGCCGCGCTCGACCAGTTGGGCATCTCTTCGATCTGCAACGTGCTGGCGGCCATCAAAATGGCGCGAAAACTCCGTCTCGGACCGAACGACGCGATCTTCACCATCGCCACCGATGGCTGGTCGATGTACACCTCGGAGCAGCAGATCGCCATGCAGAAGCGCTTCGGCGGCCGTTTCGATGCGATCTCCGCCGGAGAAACCTACGCCCGCTTCATCCTCGGCCAGGGAATCGATCACCTGCGCGAGATGACCTTCGAAGAGCGCAACCGGGTGTTCAACCTGGGCTACTTCACCTGGGTCGAACAGCAGGGGATCGCCATCGAAGAGTTCGAGGCGCGTCGCCGGCGCGCCTTCTGGAGCGACCTGCATGCGCTGGTACCGATCTGGGATCGGCTGATCGAGCAGGTCAACGCCGCCACCGGTGTGCTGGAAACGCTCTGACATGAAGACCTCCCTGCCGCTCTCGCTGGTCTGCGGTGGCTGCGGCGTGGAAGCGCCGCCGACGGCACCGTTCCGCTGTGGCGCGGCGCGCCCCGGCGACGACATCGACCACCTGCTCACCCGGGTGATCGATATCGCTCAAGTGCGCTTTCCGCGAACCGCCGGCGAAGCACCCAACCCCTTCCTGCGCTACCGCTCGCTCACTCTCGCCTGGCACCTGGCACGGGCCCACGGCTGGAGCGATGCGCAGTTGGTGGACACCATCGCCGCCCTGGATGAACAGGTCGCGGCGATCGAAGGCCACGGCTTCACCGTCACCCCATTGCGCCCATTGCCGGTGCTGCGCAAGGCGATCGGCGGCCCGGCGGAACTCCTCGCCAAAGATGAAACCGGCAATGTCTCCGGCTCCCACAAAGCGCGCCATCTCTTCGGTGTCATGCTCTATCTGCGCGTCGCCGAAGCCCTCGACCTGATGCCCGCCAACCGCCCCCTGGCAATCTCCAGCTGCGGCAATGCCGCCCTGGCAGCCGCGGTGGTTGCCGCCGCAGCCCGCCGCCCGCTGGACGTCTTCATCCCCACCTGGGCGGAAGCTCCGGTGGTGGAGCAACTGCGCTCGCTCGGCGCCCGCATTCAGCCCTGCCCGCGCCGCGCCGACACGCCGGGCGACCCCTGCACCCACGCCTTCCGCGGCGCGGTCGCCGCGGGAGCGATCCCTTTCTCCTGCCAAGGCAGCGACAACGGCCTGGCGATCGAAGGCGGCATGACGCTCGGCTATGAGCTGGTCGCCGCGCTCGCCACCGATCCGCCCGACCGCATCTTCATTCAGGTCGGCGGCGGCGCCCTGGCCAGCGCCGTCATCCAGGCCTGGCGCGAGGCCAAAGCCTGGGGACTGGTGCGCACGCTGCCGCGCTTCCATGCCGTTCAAACCAGCAACACCGCCCCCCTGGCCCGCGCCTATCGCCGTCTCCTCACCCGGATCGCCTCGGAACTGCCGGCCCACGCCCTGGAGGTCGACCACCCCCGCGACTCGCTCGCGGCCCGCGACGCCCGCGCTCAACTGCTGCGGCACACGCGGCACCGCCCGGCGGTTGCCGCCGCACTGCATCATGCCGCCACCCACCGCTCGCTCTACATGTGGCCCTGGGAGCGTGAACCCGAGAGCATCGCGCACGGCATTCTGGACGACGAAACCTACGATTGGATGGAGATCCTGCGCGGCATGCTCACCACCGGCGGTTTCCCGATCGAAGTCGACGAAGAGTTGCTCCGAGAGAGCCGCGCGCTGGTCCGCCGCCACAGCCGCGTGGTCGCCGATGCCACCGGCAGTTCCGGCCTCGCCGGGCTGATCCAGTTGCAGCGCGCGGGAGTCCTGCGCCCGGAGGAACGCGCCCTGGTCCTCCTCACCG
>JALXCG010000241.1 GCA_026991065.1 Gemmatimonadota bacterium
TCGCGGCGGGTTGGTGCCGCCACGACCAGGACGATCGCTGGTGAACGCGCGCGTGGCGGCGCACCGGTTCACCCGTGCGGATTGAGGCGCTCTGGCGAAGAGGGAGTTGACGTGGACCATCCGATTGTGCGTGAGGCGGCGAGACAGTTGCCCCTTTATGAACCGGGGCGGAACGCGGAACTTGTCGCACGGCAACTCGGACGGTCCGATGTCGTCAAGCTGGCTTCGAACGAGAGCCCCTATGGAGCTTCCCCGCGCGTTCGCGAGGCTCTCGCCGAGATGCTTTCCGGCGTCCATCTCTATCCTGATGCCGGGGGAACTGCTCTGCGCGCCGCGCTGGCCGAGTATCACGGCGTGGATTCTGCATGCGTTACGTTGGGGAACGGCTCTGTCGAACTGATCGAGAACACCGCCAAAGCCTTTCTTGAGCCGGGGCTGGAGGCGGTGATGGCGCTCCCCTCGTTCTTGAAATTTCGCATCGCGACCCGCCTGATGGGGGCGCGTGCCATCGAGGTCCCGACGGTTGAAGACCGGGTGGATCTGGCGGCGATGGCGGCGGCGGTAGGCGAGCAGACCCGGGTCGTGTTCATTGCCAATCCCGACAACCCGACCGGGCAGATGGTTTCCGCGGATGCCATCATGGGCTTCATCGACTCGCTGCCGACAAGCGTGGTGGTCTACTTTGATCAGGCGTATTTCGAATATGTCAGCGATCAGGAACCGCCGCTCCTGCCTCTGATCGAGCGCCCGAATGTCGTGGTCGCGCGCACTTTCTCCAAGGCCTATGGACTGGCAGGGCTGCGCATCGGCTATGCACTCGGAAACCCGGAGTTGATTGCCAGTCTGGGGCGAGTGCGGGAACACTTCAATACCTCTTCACTTGCTCAGCGGGCGGCCCTGGTCGCGCTTGCCGATGAAGAGCACATGCGGCACGCGGTTGCGGAAAACCAGCGTGAACGAGAGCGCGTGTTTTCCGCGCTCAGCGCGCACGGATTAATCGTGACCCCGTCATTTACCAATTTTCTTCTCGTGCGCCCGGCGGTGCAAGGGCCGTTGGCGTCTGCTCATTTGGATGAAGCCCTGACGCGGCGCGGGGTCATCATCAGGCCGATGGGATTCTATGGTTTGGCGGGGGCTGTGCGGATTTCGATCGGCAGCCGCGCGGAAAACGACCGGCTGTTGGCCGCCATCGCGGAGATTGCCTCCTAACGTGCTGCAAAAGAGGTGTTTGTACCTGCCGGGATTGTGCAGATGGGCGATCCGAGGCAAGGCTGCGCGAAGCGATCGTGGGATGGGCCGCCACGAAATCGGTTTTCGATGTAACCTTTGAGTTGTTCAGCATCTCTATTGGGCCCAGAGATGGACGCCACGACAGCGGCGAGTCTCGACGCCCCCACGCGCTTGCCGCTCGTGGCAGCGCCCGAGAAGATGGATTCGCAACTCGATCGGAGGCTCAGAATGACGAACCCGGCACAGGAACTCATCTACGATTGGAATATCGCCGATGGCCCCATTGTGCCGGTTCCTGTCGCCCTCGATGACGAAACGCTGCGTGACGGCCAGCAGTCGCCATCCTGCAACACGCTCTCCATCGGGACCAAGATCCGCCTGGTTCATCTGATGGACAAGTTGAAGATCGACGTGGTCGATCTGGGGCTTCCCGGCGCTGGGCCGCACATTGTCGAGGATGTGCGCACGCTTGCCCGCGAGATTCGTGATTCGAAGCTGTCCATTGGCATCGATTGTGCTGCCCGCACGGTCCTGGCCGATATCATTCCAATCGCCCGCATCAGCCAGGAGGTGGGGGTACCGATTGAGGTTTCGGCTTTTATCGGTTCCAGCCCAATACGGATGTTCACCGAGGGTTGGGATCTGGATTTTCTCCTGCGTTGCACGGAAGACGCCGTCTCTTTCGCGATCCAAGAGGGACTCTCGGTGATGTATGTGACCGAGGATACAACCCGCGCGGCTCCGGATGACGTGGCCCGTCTCTACCAGACGGCGATCAACTGCGGTGCTTCCCGAGTTTGTGTTTGCGATACGGTCGGCCATGCGACACCGGCCGGAGTCCGCAACTTGGTGCGTTTCGTCAAGAAGGTGATTGCCGACAGTGGCGAGCAGGTAGGAATCGACTGGCACGGGCATCGGGATCGAGGGTTGGCGCTGGCCAATTCACTGGCCGCACTCGAGGGGGGAGCCCAGCGTCTGCACGGAACCGCTTTGGGCATTGGCGAGCGGACTGGCAACTGTGAGATGGATCTGCTCTTGGTCAACCTGCGCTTGATGGGATACATCGACCGGGACTTGACTGCGCTGGCCGAATACTGCGAGATCGCCGCTCAAGCGTCGGGAATTCCGCTGCCGATCAACTACCCGGTCGCCGGAACCGACGCTTTTCGAACCGGAACCGGCGTCCATGCTGCCGCGATTATCAAGGCTCAACGCAAGGGTGATACCGATCTTGCGGATCGTGTGTACAGCGGTGTTCCAGCTCACTGGTTCGGCCGCAAGCAAGTGATCGAGGTTGGGCCGATGAGTGGTGAATCGAATGTGATTTATTGGCTGAAGAGCCATGGTTTCGAGGCGACAGAGGATCAAGTCGCCGCGGTGTTCCGTGCCGGCAAGGCGTCGCACCGCAATTTGACCGATCAGGAGATTCGCAGCTTGCTCGCTGATCTCGATCGATCGGTCCATGAATGAACTCTTCGTTGAGGCGCCGACGTCACCCGAAGGTGAGTAGTGCGCACTGGTTGAAAGGAGTGATTGCGTGGCCGAATACCGTATAGCAGCCATTGGTGGTGATGGAATCGGGCCCGAAGTGACCCGAGAGGCTCTCCGTTGCGCGCGAGCTGTGGCAGAGATCCATGGGTTCGATCTCCGAGTCGAGGATCTTCCCTATGGGTCGGATCACTACCTGGCGACCGGCGAGTTTCTACCGGACGCGGTGTTGGAGTCACTGCCCAAGGATTTTGACGCGATATTTCTCGGCGCGATCGGGGACCCGCGGATTGAGCCTGGATTGGTCGAACGGCAGATCATTGCGCGGATTCGGTTCGGTCTGGATCTCTACATCAATTATCGTCCCATTCTTCTCTATTCAGAGCACTTGTGCCCTCTGAAGGGGCGTCGCCCCGAGGATGTCGACATGATCGTCATTCGTGAGAACACCGAGGACGCCTACACCGGATTGGGGGGGATATTCAAGCGCGGCACGGCGGATGAGATCGCTGTGGCCGAGATGATTTACAGCCGCAAGGGGTGTGAACGAGCGGTGCGTTACGCTTTCGAGGTAGCTCGGAAAGTCGAACGATTCAAGCGCGTCACTTTGGTCGACAAGGCCAACGCGATTCGGGCGCAGGATATCTGGACTCGGACATTTGCCGAAGTCGGCGCCGAATACCCGGAGATCGAAAAAGATCATGCCTATATCGATGCCGCCTGTATGTGGATGGTGAAGAACCCCGATTTCTTCGATGTCATTGTGGTGCCGAATCTTTTCGGCGATATCCTGACCGATCTGGGTGCCATGATCCAGGGCGGAATGGGGGTCGCCGCCTCGGCCAATCTGCATCCCGGGCGCACCTCCATGTTTGAGCCGATCCACGGTTCAGCTCCCAAGTATCGCGATCAGAATCGGGCCAATCCACTGGCGGCAATCGCCGCTGCTCAGCTCATGCTCGAGCACATTGGAGAAACGGCGGCGAGCACACATCTGGAGCAGGCGATACGCCGCGTTCTGGTAGAGCGTCGATTGCCCTCTGTCGATGCCCGGAGCGGCTTCGGGACTGACCAGATCGGAGATCTGGTCATTGCCGCGATTCACGAGCAGTAATGCGCAGTTCCACGGCCAGGTTCATCTGCTTGGCCGTTGCAGCAGGTGAACAACGGATTCCTTCATGCTCATGACTTGGTTGCCGCTTGCGGCGCTGGTGCTCGGCGCGGGAGCGCGCATCGACGGCTTGGCGGGAATAGAATCGGCACCATTGCAGGGTCCATGGGCGCTTTTCGGCAACCCGGCGGCGTTGGGCGTTCTCGGATCCTCCTGGTCTGCTCTCGGCGATTTTGGGTCACTGGATCTTCGCCGCTATGCAGTGGTGCAGAGCAATTCCACCAGCCGTGGGCCGGTGGGGCTGCTCTGGGAAGAGGGAGAGGAGCGTGATCGCTGGGAGATCGCTTTTGTTCTTCCCGATCAAGCAAACCTCGCTTACGGATTCGACATCAACTACTACGGAGATCCGATCGAGAGTTTCTCTTTCGACCTGAATCTGGCGGCCACCTATGATTCTGGTTTGGCGCTGGGGCTGACCTGGAACGACGTCGCCGAGAGGAGCGCTGATCCAAGCCACCTGCGGACCGGGTTGAGCTATTTGAACTCCAGCGGGGGAGTGCTGCTGCTGGAGGCGGACGGTTTCGATGGGTGGAACCCGGATATTCTCCGCTTTGCCGTGGGGGTTGAAGAGTCTGGATTCGAATACCGCGTTGGTGTGGTTAAGCGGCCCGGAGGTCGCGACTGGTCACTCGGGGTGGGGACTGCCTCCAACCAGCGTTTTCTCTTGGACTATGCTTGGAGCAATGGGCGCTTCGGAGTTCAGCATCGCTTTGCTCTTGGGGTTCGGCGCAACTAGTTGGTGCGGAGGCGGAGACGGCAAACGATGGCAGCGCGCAAGAGGAAAAACGAAATACATGTCGCGGAGTTGGAGCGTTGGCTCGCGGCGCCGCAGGATCTTCGGTTGGGTGTGATCGTCGGCGATGAAGCGCTTCTGCGCGATCGCGCGATGACCCTCTTGCTGAATTGGGGGCTCGATCCGGATTTCGCCGATTTCAATCTGGATCGTTTCAGCGGTGATGGTTTGGAACCGGCACGGGTAATAGACGCTTGCGCTACTTTGCCCATGATGGCCGATCGGCGCGTGGTCCAGATCCGTCGGTTTCAACTTTTGCATCACAGCCGACGACGCAAGTTGCTGACCGACCTGCGCGAGTTGTCCGATACGACGCTGCTGCTCATCGAAACAACCGCTCTGACACCGAAGGAGCGTTCTCTGGCCCAAGAAGCGAAGGGAGTCCTGTTCGTCTCCGCGGATCGCCCCGGGCCGCGAGACGTTCTGCGCGCGATCGAGCGAGAAGCAACGCGCGCCGGACTCGAACTGGAGCCGGCCGCCGGCGAAGCACTACTGGCCGCGCGCGGCTCCGACCTGACAGGCATTGCGCTGGAGATTGAGAAGTTGCAGGCTTACGTGGGCGAGAGTCGGCGGGTCACGCGGGCTGATGTCGAGGAACTGGTTCCGGCAGCACAGACGGTCACGGTTTTCGATTTGGTCGATGCTCTGGCCCACTCCGATCTCAACCGGTCTCTCGATGTTCTCGATAAACTCTATGCGGCGGGGGAGGATCCGCTCGCCCTGATTGGCGCGGCGTCACGTCATTTCTTGATTCTCTGGAAAGCAGTTCTCTTGGGCCGCGCGGATCGACGCCGTGCCGCCTCGGTGTTGAAAGTCCCGCCGTTCTTTGTTGAGCGCTATCTCAGCCAAGCAGCCCGTTTCGATCTTGCCCGCTTGCACCTGATCTTGAGCGAACTGCTTGAAGCCGATCTGGATTTGAAGGGCAATGTCAGTGGCGAGGCGGGCCGGAAATCGCGCGGACGGGATCTGGTCTTGCGCATCTGCGCGCGTGGCCGGAGTCCCCGGCCGGCGCCGCGCAACGTGAAAGGAAGAGTGTGACTGCAACGCGGGACATCCCAACGGTGGCTTTCGCGACCCTGGGGTGCAAACTGAATGTCTTTGAGAGCCATGCGCTGAGAGAAGGATTTCGCGCCCGGCACTACCGGGTTGTTGCTTTCGAGTCGCCGGCGGATCTCTATGTCATCAACACTTGTACTGTGACCGCCCGCTCTGATCACAAGTCGCGGCAATTGATCCGTCGCATTCAGAAGCGCGCGCCGGCTTCTCGGATCATTGTGACCGGTTGCTATGCTGAACGAGACGCCCAGGCTCTGGCGGATCTACCGGGTGTGGATCTGGTGGTCGGCAATCGCCGGAAGTTGGACCTCCCACAGTTGATCGAGCAGGCCCTGCCCGCCGCGAGCGTGGTCATGGCCGGTGGTGACGACGACCACTCTTTTCCGGCAGAGCCACTGACTCGATTTGGGGACTACACGCGCGCGTTTCTCAAGATCCAGGACGGCTGCGATTATCGTTGCACTTTCTGTGTTGTTCACCGTGTGCGTGGAGCGAGCCGTTCTTTGCCTTTGGAACGGGCCGTGGAGCAGGCTCGTCAATTGGCGGTTTCCGGGCATCGGGAGATATCGCTTACCGGTGTGGACCCCGGTGCCTGGGGACGGGACCTGCCGAATAGACCACGACTGGCAGAGTTGATCGAAGCACTCTGCGAGGTTCCCGAACTCACACGGATCCGCCTGAGTTCGGTTGGGGCCCAGGACTACGACGACCACCTGATTGAACTCGTTGCGACGCACCCAAAGCTGGCGCGGCATGTCCACATTCCCGCGCAGAGCGGGAGCGATGAAGTCCTGCGGAGGATGCAGCGCGGTGCGCGGCGCGCCGAGATCGACCGAGTTGTTCAGCGCCTTTACGCCCTCGATTCATCTATGCGTTTTGGCGGCGATTTCATGGTTGGTTTCCCCGGCGAAGGGCGAGCGGATTTTGCGGCGACGCTGAAGATGATCCAGGATGGACCTTGGAGCTACGGACACATCTTCCCGTTTTCCCCCCGGCCGGGAACCCCGGCGGCGGCGATGAACGATGAACTGTCGGATGCCGAGCGCACCGAGCGCGCGGCGCAACTCCGTGCTGTGGTCGAACAGAAGGACTTGAGCTATCGGGAGCAGTGGGTCAACCGCACCGCGGATGTCTTGATCGAGAATCGGCGGGAAGCGGAGAGCGGTTACTGGCTGGGGCTGTCGTCCCGCTATATCCTCGTCGCTTTTCCTGAACGGCCCGGATTCGTGGAGGGGCAGATCGCCCCGGTGCGGATTCGTGCTGTGGAAGGCGCGCGTACAGTTGGGGAACTCGAAGAGCCTCACCGGATTGACAGAGAGTCCTCGGGTTGTTAGCGTTCTA